>DAICYU010000184.1 GCA_027311485.1 Acetobacteraceae bacterium | reverse complement strand
CGGCGGGGATGCCGGTCCAGCCCTCGACGATCTCCGCGACGGCCTGACCATCGACCATCGGAAAGATTAGCGGGTGTTCACCCTGCAGGGTCCGCAGCGCCGCGCCGGCGCGGGCGAGGTCGGAGCGTAGCGCCGCCTTGTCACTGTTATCCGCCGGATCCTCGATCCGGACGCGCAAGGCACTCATCGCGCCGGCGAGCTCTTTTTCCTGCTTCCAGCGGTCTTCCAGGGCGGCAAGGTCTGCCGCGACACCCTCATACTCCTGGCTGAGTTCGCCTTGCCGCGTGGCATGTCCGGCGCCCCAGGAGGCCTCGCGTTCCAGGATCGCCAATTCGGTCTCGATCAGGGTCATGCGGCGGCGGCGGTCCTCGATCGGCGCGGGAATAGCCGACTGGCTCATGCCGACGCGGGCGCATGCCGTGTCGATCAGGGAAACTGCCTTGTCGGGTAACTGCCGGCTGGGAATGTATCGGGCCGACAGGCGCACGGCCTCACTGACCGCCTCATCGAGGATGCGCACCTTGTGATGCGCCTCCAGTTTGCTCACCAAGCCCCGGACCATGGCGATCGCAACCGCTTCGCTCGGCTCCTCGACCTTGACCACCTGAAAGCGGCGGGTCAGCGCGGCGTCCTTCTCGAAATAGCGCTTGTATTCGGCCCATGTGGTCGCCGCGATGGTGCGAAGTTCGCCGCGTGCCAGCGCCGGCTTCAGCAGGTTCGCGGCATCGTTCTGGCCGGCCGCGCCGCCCGCCCCGATCAGCGTATGGGCCTCATCAATAAACAGAATAATCGGACGCGGACTGGCCTGGACTTCCTCAATGACCGACTTCAGGCGGTTCTCAAATTCGCCTTTCACCCCGGCGCCGGCTTGCAGCAGTCCAAGATCCAACGTGCGCACCGATACGTCCGTCAAGGCCGGGGGCACATCGCCAGCGGCGATGCGCAGGGCAAAGCCCTCAACGACCGCGGTCTTACCCACGCCTGCCTCACCGGTCAGGATCGGGTTGTTCTGGCGTCGCCGGGTCAGGATGTCGATCACTTGCCGGATTTCGGTGTCGCGGCCGAGCACGGGATCAATCCGGCCGTCGCGGGCTCGCGCGGTCAGGTCGATTGTGTAGCGATCCAGCGCCCCGCCGGCCGGCGCAGGTTCGGCGGCAGCGACCGGTGCTTCGGCGACGTTTGTCTTCACCAGCCGGTCGAAATCGCGTCTGAGCGTGTCCGGCAGGATGCGGGCGAACTGCCCCGACATCTCGCGCGCCCGGCGTCCGAGGCTCTCGTCGGCCAGAACGGCCCACAGCAGATGGCCGGACGTAACCCGGCTGGCGCCTTGCTCCACCGATGCGAACAGCCACGCCTGGCGCGCCAGCTCCACGATCTCGGGCGACAATCCCGGCGCCCGGCTGTTACCCGTCGGCAGCCGGTCCAGGGCACGGGTCAGGTCAGCCGCGAGCCGGCCGCGATCGACCTGATAGTGATCGAGGATCGCGGCGATATCGGTGTCTGAAGCGTCGATCAGCTGCAGCAGCAGATGCTCCAGTTCCACATTGTAGTGGCTGCGCGACAGCGTCAGCCCGGCGGCGGCTTCCAGGGCGCGCCGGCTGTGGTTGTCCAGGCGTTCAATCAGTCGCTTCAAGTCCACAGTCGCCATGATGGTCCTCCTGATGGTGGTGTTAGGATGCGGATGACGGACGGCTCGTCGCAGGGACGGGCGCGTTGATGGGTGGAAGGCTTGGATGGACGCTCTTGATTTGGCTGCGTTGCTGGCGGCGATCCCGGGCGACAGTCCGGCCGGTGCCGATCCGCGTGAGGACTTCGCCGCGGACGCCTTGTATTTCCGGCTGCGGGACGCGCGGTCCGAGGCACGGGCGGCAGAACGGCAGGCCGATGCGGCGGAGGAGGGCGAGGCCACCGCGCCGGCGCAATGGCGTCCGGTCAGCCGGCTGGCGATCGAGTTGTTGCAGGCCCAGGCCAAGGACCTGGAGGTCGCTGCCTGGCTGACGGAGGCGCTGTTGCGGACCGACCACCTGGATGGCCTGGCTGCCGGGTTCACGCTGATGGCGGGACTGATCGACACCTGGTGGGACCAACTGCATCCGATGCCCGATGACGAAGGCCTGCTCCGCCGCGTCGCTCCGGTCGCCGGCCTGAACGGGGAGGGGGCGGAGGGCACGCTGATCCAGCCACTGCGCAAGATCCCGCTGTTCGAAATGCCGAACGGCGGGACGCTGGCAGTCTGGCAATACCAGCAATCGGCTGAGCTTCCGACCATCGCGGACCCGGTTCGGCGGCAGCAACGCCTGGCCTCCGGCGTGGTGCCGTTCGAGGATGTCGAGCGTGCCGCCCGGGAGGCTGGGCCGACCCTGGGCCAGGTGCGGCAGGCGGCGACGAAAGCCTTGGCAGCCTGGGATTCGCTGGACGCAGCCCTGACCAGGCACGCCGGTGTGGATGCGCCCGGAACCGGCCGTATCCGCCAGCTTCTGACAGAGATTGCCGAGATCGCGGGGCGATATACCGTGCCGGAAAGCGTGGTAGTTCCTGATATCGAAACAAACTCTCCAGGTGGCGCTGAACCGGTTACCATATCCCCACCCGGACGCATCGCCACCCGAGAGGATGCACTGCACCTGCTGGATGAAATCGCATCGTTCTTTTATCGGACCGAACCGCATTCGCCCCTTGCCTATACGTTGCGTGAAGCTGTGCGCCGTGGCCGCCTCACCTGGCCTGAACTGCTTGAGGAGATCGTGCCAGACAGTGACAGCCGAGCGGCGATCCTCAGCAGCCTGGGTATCCGTCCGCCGCGTTCGGAGGAGTGACTTGCGTCACTAAAACAGCCCTTTCATCGCGTTGACCCTGTTACGGCCGGATCGCTACGTTCAACGGCGAGGGATGAGGCAAGGCGCTTCATATTTTGTTTAATGCAACGATTTTCCGGAGGGTCGGATGAGCGGAAGTGTCCATGGCAAGCTGAACCGCGTGCGCAAGCCGCGCGTGCACATCACCTACGACGTCGAGACGGAAGGCGCGCAGGTGATGCGCGAACTTCCCTTCGTCGTCGGCGTGCTTGGCGATTTCTCAGGCGACCCGACGCAGCCGCCACGGCCGCTGGCCGAACGCAAGTTCATTCAGATCGATCGCGACAACTTTGACGACGTGATGGCGCGGATGACGCCGGGCCTGAACCTGAAGGTCGACAACAAGCTGGCCGACGACGGCACGCAGATGGCGATCAACCTGGCATTCAACGCTATGGAGGACTTCGAGCCCGCGCGGGTGGCAGCGCAGGTTCCCGCGCTGAAGGCGCTGCTGGAAACACGGGAAAAGCTGCGCGACCTGCTCAGCAAGGCGGACCGATCCACGCAGCTGGAAGATTTGCTGGAGCAGATCCTGAGGAGCGAGACTGACCTGCACGCATTGTCCAGCCAGCTTGGGCTGGACGCGAAGGAGGGCTGATCCATGTCGCAATCCGTCCCCCAACCGGCCACCCCAGCCGTCCCTGGAATCGGTTCCGGTGAAGGCATCAACCTGCTGGATCAGGTCGTCGCCGCAACAAAGCAAACCGAGCCGGATCGTGCGCAAGAACTGGTGAAGACGCTGGTCGAGCAGGCGATGACCGGTACGGTTACGTTCGACCGCAACCTGTCCCGCACGATCGAGCGTGCGATCGCCGCGATTGATACGAAGCTGTCCCAGCAACTGAACGCGATCATGCATGATCCGAAGTTTCTGCAGCTGGAAGGCAGCTGGCGCGGCCTGAACCATCTGGTGATGAACAGCGAAACCAGCACAGGCCTGAAGCTGCGGGTGCTGAACGTGAGCAAGCGTGAACTGACGCGCGATCTTACCCGCGCGTCCGAATTCGACCAGAGCCAGTTGTTCAAGAAGATCTACGAAAACGAGTTCGGCACACCTGGTGGTGAGCCGTATGCCGCTCTGATCGGCGACTACGAGTGGACCCATCACCCGGACGATGTCGAGACCTTGCGCCTGATCTCAAACGTTGCGGCCGGCGCCTTTGCGCCGTTCATCTCAGCCGCGGGCGCGAAGATGTTCGGTTTCGAGGATTGGACCGACCTGTCGAAGCCACGCGATCTGGCGAAGATTTTCGATACTCAGGAATATGCCAAGTGGCGGTCCTTCCGCGACAGCGAGGATTCCAGGTTCGTTTCACTGGTGATGCCGCGTGTCATCGCGCGACTGCCATACGGCGCGGCGACCCGTCCGGTGGATGAATTCGCCTATGAGGAGGCTCCGGCCGACGAAAGCGGCGCTGCCAGGCCAATGGCGCACGCCGACTATTGCTGGATGAACGCCGCCTACGTCATGGGTGCGCGGCTGACTGACGCCTATTCCAAGTACGGCTTCTGCGTTGCGATCCGCGGTGCCGAGGGCGGTGGACGGGTGGAAAACCTGCCCACGCACGTCTTTACGTCGGACGATGGCGATGTCGACGCAAAATGCCCCAGTGAGATCGGGATCACCGACCGCCGCGAATTCGAGCTGTCAAACCTCGGATTCCTGCCTTTGTGTCATTACAAGAATACAGACTACGCGGTCTTCTTCGGCGCCCAGACCGCGCAGAAGCCGAAAAAATACGATCGTCCCGAAGCCACCGCCAACGCCGCCATCTCCGCCAGGCTGCCCTACCTGATGGCCACCAGCCGGTTTGCCCACTACCTGAAGGTGATCGCGCGCGACAAGATCGGCAGTTTCATGGAAGCGTCCGATTGCGAAAACTGGCTGAACCGCTGGATCATGAATTACGTCAATCCGAACGAGAATGCGGGGCCGGAGGCAAAGGCGCGTTACCCGCTGCGGGAGGCCAGGGTGGAAGTACGGGAAATTCCTGGCAAGCCGGGGTCCTACAACGCCGTCGCGTTGCTGCGTCCCTGGCTGCAGATGGAGGAACTCACGACCAGCCTGCGGATGGTCGCCCGCATCCCGCAAAAGAGCTGAACCGACGATGTTGGCAGCGTCTCCTGCCGCCGGTGCCGTGGAGCCATGGCTCCACGCCGGCTTGCCGGCAGCCGCGGGTGAGGTCGCCGCCTGCTTGGCGACAGCCCGCACCGCCGCCACGATCGACGATGCGCGACTGGCGCTGGATCGTGCGATCGCCGAAATCGATGCGCTGGTGGGGGCGCAACTGGACGCGATTTTGCACCACGAACGGCTCAAGCGATTGGAAGGTTCCTGGCGTGGCCTGGCATGGCTGGTAGCGGGGCAAGCATCCGGCGGACCCGTCCGCGTGAAGGTGCTGAACGCACCGTGGCGCGACATCTGCCGGGATCTGGCGTTGGCGACGGAATTCGACCGAAGCCAGATGTTCCGGAAGGTCTATGAAGAAGAATTTGGCATGCCGGGCGGCGAGCCCTATGGGTTGCTGGTAGTGGATCACGAAGTACGGCACCGCCCTTCATCCGACGCGCCAACGGATGATGTCAGCGCCCTGACCGCACTGGCCGGGGTGGCTGCGGCGGCATTCGCCCCGGTTGTCGTCGCCGCCTCGCCTGCTTTACTGCAGGTGGACGGGTTCGCCGACCTCGCCATGGCGGGCGAACTGGCGGATCCGTTCCGGTCGGATGAATACGCGCGTTGGCGAGGACTGTCCCGGCACGATGACATGCGCTTCGTCGCCGTGACCCTGCCTCGGGCCCTGGCGCGCGCACCATGGGCTGATGATCCGGCACGGCTGGACGGCTTCCGCTACGCCGAAACCGTAACCGGGCCCGATGACAGGGTCTGGATGACCGCGGGCCTCGCATTCGCATCGGTGGTGGCCCGCGCCTTTGCCAATTTCCACTGGCCCGCCGATGTCCGGGGCGCGGAAACCGACCGCCTCGGCGGTGGGCTGGTGATGGACCTGCCGACGGAGCTGTTTCCCACCGACCCCGGCTGGTATCGTCCCAGCCTCGATATCGCGCTGTCGGACGGGCAGGAGCGGATGCTGATCGCGGCCGGGCTGATGCCACTCTCGATGCTGCCGTTCGGGCCGCAGGCGGTGTTCGCCGGCGTCCGCACCTTGCATATGCCGAAGCGGTTCGCCGGCCCGTATGAGGCGCCGGCAAACGCCAACGCCCGGTTCTCCACGCAGCTTAATTCAATTCTCTGCATCTCCCGCTTTGCCCACATCATCAAGCTGCTGGGGCGCGAGACGGTCGGCAGCTTCCAGACCGCCGAGGAGATCGAGCTGCGTCTGCACGGGTGGCTGCAAAAATACGTCAACCCGAACCTTGCCGCGTCAGGTGAAGCCCGGGCGCGCTGCCCGCTGGCGGCCGCGCAGGTGTCAGTGCGGGAAAAGGCGGGCAGACCGGGCACATTCGTGTGCACGGTGCATCTGCAACCGCATTTCCAGCTTGATGATGTCGCCGCGACATTCCGTATGGTGACGGACTTCGTCACGCCGGGAGCCTGAATGCATGAGCGGCAGCCGCCTGGAAGAACCTTATGCTCGGCCGTCCCTGCTGGACCGGCTGCTCGACCTGGAGCCGGAGCAGCCAGGCGACCGGCCGGTATCCCCTGCGCAGTCACTCGCCGCCTTTCGCCGGGGTGTCCAGCGTGATCTGGAGGCGCTGCTCAATGCCCGGCGGCGCTGGCGCTCATGGCCGGCGGAACTGGATCAGCTTGCGGTATCATCCGTGGGGTACGGCATTCCCGAGTTTGCCTCCGGGGTGTTGAACGATCCGGCGCAACGCGATCGTCTGTGCCAGGAGATCGAAACCACGATTCGCCGGTTCGAGCCTCGCTTCGCACGACTACGGGTTGTGCTGATGGACCACGCTAATCCGCTGGAGGCACGGCTGCGCCTGCGCGTCGAGGCTTTGCTCCGCGTCGAGGCAACCGATGAGCCGGTTGCATTTGAAACGGTTATTGATACGACGGCCGCGACGGTCACGGTGCGCGATCAAGGGGAACGACCAGATGTCTGATTCGTTGCTACCCTACTACAACCAGGAACTCACGGCGCTTCGTTCGCTGGCGGCCGAGTTTGCGCTCGCTCATCCGAAAATCGCGGCGCGTCTGCGCCTGTCGGCCGATACGGTGGACGACCCGCATGTGGAGCGCCTGTTGGAAGGTGTCGCGTTCCTCGGTGCCCGGGTGCAGCAGCGGTTGGATGACGAATTCCCTGAATTGACCGAGGCGTTGTTGGGGGTGCTGTATCCCCATTACCTGGCGCCGTTCCCGTCCTGTGCGATCGTGCAGCTTCAGGGGCAGTCCGATCTGGACCGTGCGGTCCGGCTGCCGGCCGGCATTCCACTGGCGACGGAGCCGGTGCGGGGCGAAATCTGCCGCTTCCAGACCGCTTGGCCGCACACACTATGGCCCATTCAGGTCGAGTCCGTGCGACTGTCGGGCCTGCCGCTTGCCGCCCCAGCCAACCCGCGGGCTGCCGGGACCGTTTCAGTGCTGCGCATCACGTTGCGCTGCACCGGCGATGGCGATTTCACCGCCCTGCAGCCCGACCGTTTGCGCTTTTTCCTGCGTGCCAGCCCTACCGTGTCGCTGCCGCTGATGGAGTTGCTGTCGGCGCATACGGTTTCGGTTGCCTATGCCGACGGCCCATCCGATCCACGCCCCGCCATTCTGCCGCCCTCGGTGATCGAGCCCGCCGGCTTCGCCGCGGAGGAAGCACTGATCCCATGGCCTGCGCGGAGCTTCTCGGGCTTCAGGCTGTTGACCGAGTATTTTGCGTTTCCGGAAAAGTTCCTTTT
>DAICYU010000183.1:5034-7737 GCA_027311485.1 Acetobacteraceae bacterium | reverse complement strand
ATTCTGATGGGCAGCTGGGCCGAAGCGGTGCCGTTCGGCATCTTCCCCCACCTCGATTGGACCGCGGCGTTTTCGATCCGTTACGGCAACCTGTTCTACAACCCGTTCCACATGCTCTCGATCGTGTTCCTGTACGGGTCGGCGGTGCTGTTCGCGATGCACGGCGGGACCGTCCTCGCCACCACGCGCTTCGGCAGTGAGCGGGAGGTGGAGCAGATCACCGACCGTGGCACAGCGTTTGAGCGGGGCGCCCTGTTCTGGCGCTGGACGATGGGCTTCAACGCCACCGCCGAATCCATTCATCGGTGGGCCTGGTGGTTCGCCGTCCTGACCACGCTGACCGGCGGTATCGGCATCCTGTTGACCGGCACCGTGGTGGACAACTGGTATCTGTGGGGTGTCAAGCACGGGATCGCGCCACCCTATCCCACCATCTGGCATGGCGTCGTGGATCCCGCCACGCTGACGCATGCGGGAGGCACGCAATGAACCGAGGCATCAGTATCGCGACGGGCGTTGCGGCCTTCCTTGGCCTGGCCGCCGTCGCCGTCATCTTCTCCCAGACGGAAAGACCGCCGATGGAGACCGTGCAGCGCGGCTATCGCGGCACGTCGATGCTGGAGATCTATAATCCGCGCTTCGTCGCCGACGAGCGCGCGGCCAACAAGGTCCCCGTCTCGCTGCCGCGGCTGCCGGACGTGGGAGGCAAGGCCGGCACGGTCTACAAGAACGTGCAGGTGCTGAAGGACGAAAGCGTCGGCAACTTCACCCGGCTGATGGCGTCCATCACCACCTGGGTCGCCCCCGTGCAGGGCTGCGCCTACTGCCACAACGTGCAGAACATGGCCGACGACACGCTATACACCAAACGCGTCGCGCGCCGGATGATCCAGATGGTGCAGCACATCAACGGCGACTGGAAGAGTCACGTCGCGCAGACCGGCGTCACCTGCTACACCTGCCACCGCGGCAACCCGGTGCCAAGCTATATCTGGTACAACAATCCCGGCCCGGTGCAGGCCGGCGGCTTTGCCCAGGCGCCGGCCGGCAAGAACCACCCGGCGGCCATTGCCAACGACTCTTCACTGCCGTTTGATCCGCTGACGCCGTTCCTTGAACATGCGGAGAACATCCGCGTTCAGTCCACCGTCGCGCTGCCGGGCACCGACAATTCATCGATCAAGCAGACCGACTGGACCTATTCGCTGATGATCCACTTCTCCCAGTCGCTGGGTGTCAACTGCACATATTGCCACAGCACGCGGTCGTTCGGGGACTGGAGCCAGAGCACCCCGCAGCGCATGACCGCCTGGTATGGCATCCGGATGGTGCGGGATCTCAACACCGCCTACCTCGATCCCCTGCACAGCGTTTTCCCGCCCGCCCGGCTCGGCGCGCTCGGCGACTCACCCAAGGTCAACTGCATGACCTGCCATCAGGGCGTCTACAAGCCGTTGTTCGGGGTCAGCATGATCAAGGATTTTCCCGAGTTGACCGTAACGCACTAGGCAAACCCCCCTTTCTCACGATATTCCCGCTTCGGTTATGAAACCGGGGATGTGGAGCGAAACCCGTATGGACTCGATGGAGGTCAATAAGGCTGTCGCGGCGGTTCTCGTCGCCGGGATAGCCTTTTTCCTTACTGGCACGATCGGGGTAAACCTGGTCCAGGAACACGTGCCCGTGAAAACCGCAATCAAGATCGATGTGCCCAAGGCAGCGGCACCGGGCGGCGCCCCGGCGGAACCGGAACTGCCGCCGATCGCGAACCTGCTGGCCTCGGCCAACCCCACCAACGGTGAGGCCGACACCAAGAAGCTAGGCTGCGTCGCCTGCCACACCTTCACTGAAGGCGGCAAGGCCGGCATCGGCCCGAACCTGTATGGCGTCGTCGGCGCCCCGCACGGGCATATGGCAGGCTTCGGCTACTCCGAGGCGCTGAAGAGCAAGAAGGGGCCATGGACACTGGCAGAGCTGAATGAGTGGCTCTATAAGCCAAGCGCCTATGCGCCCGGCACGCGCATGTCGTTCGCCGGCATCAAGGACAACAAGGAACGCGCCGACGTCATCGACTATCTGCGCACCCTGTCGCACAACCCCGAGCCGGTGCCGCCGCCTGAGCCGGAGAAGAAGCAGGCCGCTGCAGCGACCCCTGCCCCAGCTGCCGGCGGCGCCCCGGCTGGTGAGCCTTCGATCGACACCCTGCTGGCCTCGGCCGACCCTGCCGCCGGTGAGGCGGATACCAAGAAGCTGGGCTGCACCGCCTGCCATACCTTCGACAAGGGCGGCAAGGCCGGGCTGGGTCCGAACCTGTATGGCGTCGTGGGCGCGCCGCACGGGCATATGGAAGGCTTCAGCTATTCGACCGCTCTCAAGAGCAAGCAAGGCCCCTGGACGTTCGCCGAACTGAATGAATGGCTGACGAAGCCGGCGGCTTATGCGCCGGGCACGCGGATGACCTTTGCCGGGATCAAGAACCCGAAGGAGCGCGCCGACGTCATCGCCTACCTGCGGACGCTGTCGCCGAACCCGGAACCGCTGCCGGGCAAGTAACGGCAGCTATCCGCCAACCCATCTGCGCGCGGCATCCCTTGGGTGTCGCGCGCAGATGGTATGGGATCCTGACAAAGATATTAATCAATGTGACTTGTTGGCTGTCTCGTCCGGGACGAAATACAGCCCTGGGGAGGACGGGAACAATGT
>DAICYU010000183.1:0-5024 GCA_027311485.1 Acetobacteraceae bacterium | reverse complement strand
ACTTGCACGGCTTGCTGTGTTGCAGCGCCGGTATTGCCGCGGCGCTCATCCTCGTTACTGATGGGTCTGCTGCTACTGCTTGCCGGATGCGGCGGCGGTCGAGCAGTTATTTACCGGTCCGATTGGGTCGACGTCGAAATGCGGTATGGTGCCTTGCCGATCAACAAGGCGCTGTCGCTGGATAATCAGACCGGGGACTACTTCATGGCCGACAATGCCCCCACCGTGGACCAGGCGGCGCAGAGCGCGATGGCGCAATGCATCCAAAAGGCGCACGGGAAGCAGTCGCGCTGTATGCTGATTTACAAAAACGGCCAGACGGTCGGTGACGTGACACAATTCTTCCAACTACGCCCAAGCGATATTGGCAATTGACCGGGTTCGTCCGGTCGTCCGACCGGGAAACCGGAGCAGCCGGCAGGATCTGGATATCGGCTGCGTTGCCCGGCGCGCGTGACATCACCGATACCTTGATGGCAGCGATGGCAAACGCGCCGGGTATCGATATTTGAAGAATACTTCGGGTGGCACCGCGAACGGTGCCACCCGGCTTGATGTCAGGACCCCTTCGGGGCGAACGCCACGCACCAGCCGTTCGGATTGATCGTGCCGGCGACGATCTTGCAGGCATTCGGCGGCTGCCAGTTGACGCACATGTCACACTTGTTGCCGTCTTTTGGCGTTTCCTGGTACTGCACCTGGTTCTGGGCGATTTTTTCCTGGGCCTGGGCCTGGGCGCTGACGCCAACCGCGGCAATACCGCCGGCCACCGCCAGACCTGACTGCAACACCTGCCGACGTGTCTTGTCTGATCGTGTAGTCACGTTTTCCGTCTCCTTTAGTTGCCCATTCGCGATGTAGGAGCTACGCCGCCCTGCGCAAGCTGAGCTCGGACCAGATGGTCCTCAATGACTCGACAAGATGATCGATGTCCGCATCCGTGTGCAGCGGTGACGGCGTGATGCGCAGACGTTCGGTCCCCCGCGGCACCGTCGGATAGTTGATCGGCTGCACGTAGATCGCGAACTCATCCAGCAGGCGATCGCTGATCTGCTTGCACAATACCGGATCGCCGACCATCACCGGCACGATATGGCTCGGGTTGCCGTAGTGCGGCACGCCGATCGCCGTCAGCCGCTGCCGCAGCTTTGCCACCTGCGTTTGCTGCCGGGCGCGTTCGGCATTGCTGGCTTTCAGATGCCGGATGCTGGCAACCGCGCCCGCCGCCACCGCCGGCGGCACCGCCGTCGTAAAGATAAAGCCCGAGGCGAAGCTGCGCACAAAGTCGCACAGCGCGGTGGAGCCGGCGATGTAGCCGCCGACCACTCCGAATGCCTTGGCCAGCGTGCCTTCAATCACCGTCAGCCGGTGCGCGACGCCATCCCGTTCACTGATGCCGCCACCGCGCGCGCCATACAGGCCCACGGCATGAACCTCATCCAGGTAGGTCATCGCATTGTAGGCATCGGCCACGTCGCAGATTTCGGCAATCGGCGCGATATCGCCGTCCATCGAATACACCGACTCGAACGCCACCAGCTTGGGACGGCCGGGGTCGAGTTCCGCCAGTTGCCGCCGCAGATCCTCCGGATCATTATGCGCCCAGATCCGCTTTTCCGCTCGGCTGTGCCGCACCCCCTCGATCATCGAGGCATGGTTAAGCTCATCAGACAGCACCACGCAGCCAGGCAGTCGGGACGCCAGCGTGCTGAGCGTCGCCCAGTTCGACATATACCCGGAATTGAACAGCAGCGCCGCCTCGGCCGCGTGCAGGTCGGCCAGCTCACGCTCCAGCATCACATGATAATGGTTCGTGCCCGCGATGTTGCGCGTGCCGCCGGCACCGGCACCGCAGCGGTCCAGCGCCTCGTGCATGGCATTGATCACCGACGGATGCTGCCCCATGCCCAGATAGTCATTGGAGCACCAGACGGTCACAGGGGCCTGGCCACGCTCCCGATGGTGGGTGGCCCAGGGGAAGTTGCCGGCCTGCCGCTCCAGATCGGCAAAAACACGATAATTACCCTCGCGTCGCAAACCGTCGATCTGCTTGCGGAAGAAAGACTCGTAGTTCATGGGTGCCCCCCGATCGTCGCTTGCGTTGGCAAGGGTGATTGTTGGTGTCGCGGCATTTTTCTACCCGTGCCGCGCGAGCCCAGGCTCCACTCCCAAAGCCGGTTCCACGCCTTGGCGGCGGGCAGCGGCAGGACGAGGAACCAGTGTTCCAGAATGGCCAGCACCATCATCGTCGTGACCAGCATGTAGCCAGCGGTGTGAAAGGCATCCGCCGGCCGTGCCAGCGCCTGTTGTCCCAGCAGGACGGCGGCGATGGTCGAGAGTGTCACCGAGAACGGGAACAGCATGTTCATCGGCGCGCTGCGGAAGAAGCTGCCGATATGCGACAGGTGCTCGGGCAGGAATTCCGCGTTCAGGTTCTTGACGCCCAGGAAGACGTTCAGCCGAGCGCTTTGATGCATCCACCAGAGGGTGATGAAGGTCCAGGTGCCGAACTGGTTCGGGCATCCGCGGGTCAGGCCGTACACCGCGCCTGCCAGGATCAGCACGGCGATCTCGTGATACAGGCTGGCCTGGATGGCATGGCCGAAATGCGCCCAGCCGGCGCAGCCATGGCGGCAGTGATGCGTCCGAGGCCCGGTGACGTAGCCCATGTAGAAGCTGATTTCCAGCCAGCCCCAGATGACGACGGCGGAGGTGAAGGCAGTGTAGGCGCCGGTGACCGAGGTGTCGCCGGCGCTGCCGATCAGCCCATAGAGCGCCACCGCCAGCAGCGCGGTCGCACCGGTCATGCTCCAGCGGAATGTCCGCCGCGGCAGACCGTCCAGGAACAGGATCAGCCCCGTGCTGAACCACCAGATGAACAGGCCAAGCAGCACGGGCGGTGCATAGTGGGACATGCTACCAGGCCGGCGCGACGCGGATTTCACGCGGCAGTTCATGTTCCTGCGGCCGCATGAAGAACAGGCGGGCCAGCGTGAACGCCGCGGCGGCCTTCAGCCCGAGCCCTTTCAGCAGGCCACCAACCCCATATTGGTGCTTGGAGGCATCAATCTGCCGGCTGAGCTTCAGCAGCCGTTCCATGCCGGCCAGGAAAGCCGGATTGTCGATGTCCAGCAGTACGGGGAAGACCTGCTTGCTGATTTCCTGCGTGATGCGGAACACCTGCATGTCGTATTGCGTCGGGTCCAGGCCCAGCGCCTTGTGGAACACCGGGCGGCCGTGGTCGCGGACGAACATCGTGGCGAAGACGGCCAGCAGGAAGAAGCGTATCCACAGGCGGTTGAAGCCGGTCAGCACCTTCGGGTTGGCGCGCATGATCAGCGCGAACGCCTCGCCATGGCGGAACTCGTCGTTGCACCATTCCTTGAACCACTTGAAGATCGGGTGGAACCGGCGGTCCGGGTGGCGTTCCAGTTGCCGGAAGATGGAAATGTAACGGGCATAGCCGATCTTTTCCGACAGGTACACGGCATAGAAGATGAACTTCGGCTGGAAGTAGGTATATTTCTTTACTTTCGTCAGGAAGCTCAGATCGACCCCAACGCCGAAATCCTTCAGCACGTCATTGATGAAGCCGGCATGCCGAGCCTCATCACGGCTCATGTAGGCGAACCAGTCATGGATGTCGGGATTTTTCACACGCTTCTTGATCTCGGCGTACAATACGCAGCCGGAAAATTCGCTGGTGACCGAGCTGGTCAGGAAATGGATGAATTCCTCCCGCAGGTCTTCCGGCATCGTCGACAGGTCGAGGTCGAAATCGGCATTGCGGACGAAATGGTTCTTGTTGTTGTCGCGCTTGAACTCCGCCATCAGCTCGTCCCACTCGGCGCGGATCGGCGTGACGTCAAGCTTTTCCATGGCGGCGAAGTCAGTGGTGTAGAAGCGCGGGCTAAGCACCGTTTCACGCAAGGCCATCTTGGTCGTTTCGCTGACTGGCTTCATGGTGTTTCTCTCCGCTCGAAGCCCACCTCGTACAGGGCGGTGAATTCCAGAAGGCTGGTAAGTTGCGTCCACCACCGTTCCAGCGCCGTGGCGCGGATCACGGTGGCCCGGCACTGCAGTTGCACGCGCTCGCCGAAGGCGACGTGGGACGGCGCGCCGTGCACCAGCACGCGGTCACCGGGCCGCAGCTCGATCCCTTCCGGGATGGCATGGGCGTGAAGGCTTGCCGCTGTCTGCTCGATATCGACCAGGCAGGGAACGTCGATGCGTCTCATGATCCGGCCTTCGCTGTCAGCAGATGGACGAATACGGCTTCGTTCGTGTGGCCAAACGCTTCCATGTCCACGCTGCGCCCGGTTGTCGGGTCGACCAGCGTCACCCGCCCGTCCGCCCAGCCCGTCAGGCGGAACGGAATGGTGCGGTTGGCATCCTGCCGCAGCCGCTGCTGCGCCAGCCCGCGCATGGTGGCGCGCAGGAAGCCGTTGGTTTCCGGTGCAATGGTTTCGATCGGCGCGGACGGATGGGCGGTGTCATACACGGCGACCGCACCGTTGGGCCGGTCACGGAACACCAGTTCGCGGCTGATCACCGGCCTGGAAGTCGGGGTGCTGTCCGCCGCCCCGGTCAGCCGGCCGATGGCAGCGGCGGTGATCGACAGGGCGATCACACCGCCCGCTGCGAACAGGACACTGCGCGGAAATGGTTCCTTGCGATGCGTGTGCATGATGCCCTCCCGTTCAGGCTGCCGCCGGGGCGTGCGCGCCCGACTCGCCCGCTGTCGCGACCTGGACCTTTATGGCCTTCGCCGGCTGTTCGGCCGCCGCCGCCAATGCCCGCGACAGCACCCGGGCTGCGTCCGCGGCATCCGCCAGGCCGCGCAGGGCCGGCTGCGCCTTCGCGAGCTGCCACGGCCGGGCATGCGGCCATAGCACCAGGTAAGCAATCCTCTCACCCGGCAGCAGTGTCAGCGCGATATCGCCGGCGCCATCCGAACCAGACTTAAGCGCGGCGGCATCGATCCGGCGGAACGGAATCTGCAGCGTCATCGGCAGCGCGATGCC
>DAICYU010000182.1 GCA_027311485.1 Acetobacteraceae bacterium | reverse complement strand
TCAGCGTGAAATCGACGCCGGCAATATCGCACGCCTCGCGCAGCGCACCCTCAGCCTGGTCCCAAACCGCGTCGCTGCCCGTGCGTGCTTCCGGCCGGTCGCTGAACTTGATGCGGAATTCAGGAAAGCCGAAATCCGTGTAGATCGAGGACAGCAGCTCCACGAACCGCACCGTCTCCGGCGCGATCTGGTCGGCGGTGCAGAAGATATGCGCGTCATCCTGGGTGAACGCCCGCACCCGCATGATGCCGTGCAGCGCGCCCGATGGCTCATACCGATGGCACGCCCCGAACTCCGCCATGCGCAGAGGCAGCTCACGGTAAGACCGCACGCCCTGGCGGAAGATCTGCACATGGCAGGGACAGTTCATCGGCTTCAGGGCGAGGAATTTGTCCTCCTCCTCGACCTGCGCGATGAACATGTTCTGCCGGTAATTGTCCCAGTGGCCGGACTTCTCCCACAAGGAGCGATCGACCAGCTGCGGCGTCTTCACCTCCTGGTAGCCGTTCGCGTCCAGCCGGCGGCGCATATAGGCCTCGACCGTGCGGTAAAGCTTCCAGCCTTTCGGGTGCCAGAAGATGCTGCCGACCGCTTCCTCCTGGATATGGAACAGGTCCATTTCCTTGCCGATGCGGCGGTGGTCCCGGCGCTCCGCCTCCTCAAGCTGGTGCAGATACGCGTCCAGCTCCTTCTGGTCGCGCCAGGCGGTGCCATAGATTCGCGACAGCATCGCATTGCGGTGGTCGCCGCGCCAGTACGCGCCGGCCACCTTCATCAGCTTGAACGCCGGCCCGATATCGGCGGTGGTCCGCATGTGCGGGCCGCGGCACAGGTCCACCCAGTCACCTTGGCTGTAGAGTGAGATCGTCTCGCTCGTCGGCAGGTCCTGGATCAGCTGTGCCTTGTACTTCTCTCCCTTCGCCTGGAAGAAGGCGATCGCCTCATCGCGGTCGATCTCCTTGCGGACGAACGGCGCGCCGCGAGCAACGATTTCCCGCATCTTCGATTCGATCGCGGGAAAATCGTCCGGCGTGAACGGCTCGTTCCGGGCGAAGTCGTAATAGAACCCGTTTTCGATCGACGGGCCAATCGTGACCTGCGTGCCCGGATACAGTTCCTGCACCGCCTCGGCCAGCACATGGGCTGCGTCGTGGCGGATCATTTCCAGCGCGTCGGCGTCCTTGCGGGTGACGAACACCACGTTGGCATCGCGGTCGATCAACGTCGCCAGATCGACCGTCTTGCCGTCGAGCTTCATCGCCAGCGCGGCGCGCGCCAGGCCGGGGCCGATGGCGGCGGCCACGTCCGTGCCGGTGACGGGGGCGTCGAACTGGCGCACGGAACCGTCGGGCAGGGTAATGGCGGGCATGGGTCTGCAATCCTCTGTCTTAAGCGCACTGTCTATGGCGCCGGTTGGGGGCGGGCCGCAACCCTTTGATCGCCTTTCGCCGCGTTCGGACCATCCTCATCGGGGCCAGCGCCGTTAACCCGTCGGTAATCTTCCGATGCGACGATGCCGCCGGTCAAACCGCCCGCGGGACGGAACCGTCATGCATCTGCGCCGATCCGGCTTCGTCCATCTTCTCGACCTGCCCGCCGGCAGCGTGCTGGCCCTGCACGCCGTCACGCAGATGCGGGTCACTGTCACCTCCGATGTCGCGCGCCTGATCCGCTTGTTCGACACGCCCGCCCCGCTGGAGGCCATGGTGCCGACCCTCACCGCCATGCTGGGGACCGACGCCGAGACGATCCGCGCCTGCGCCAACCTGTTGCTGGATCGCGGCATTCTGACCGGTCAAACACAACAGGACGAAACCGCCGCCATCATCGAGGACCTGAACCAGACCCACGGCCGCGACCCTGCCGCGCTGCTCGACCATTACCGCCGGTCACGCATGCAGGGCGCGCATCCCTACTGGGCGGTGGAGGCGCCACAGGCGCTGCATCAGGCCCATCCGCTGTCCCGGCGCATTGATGTGCTCGTCCTGGGCGACTGCGACGTGCAGATGGAATCCGGCTTTCTGCGGCAGGAAGCCGCACGCCGCGGCATCGACCTGCGCGTCGCCGCCTCGTTCGCCGCCGACACCGCCCTGGCGGGCGAACGCAGGCACGACATCATCCTGATTGGCGCGCTGCAGACCCGCCATGCCATCGTCCTCGGTGACCCGGCGCATCACGGCGGCGATCCGGCGCAGGTGTATGTCGAGGATATCCGGACGATGCTGCGCAAGCTGCGTGCCCTGAGCGATGCGCCGATCCTGATCGACGGCCTGCCCGAGCCGACCGTGCAGCCCCTCGGCTTCGCCGACCGTGGCATGCACAGCCACCGCAACCGGTTTCGCCGCACCAATCTCGCGCTCGCCGAACGCGCCGAGGCTGAAACCGACGTTCATCTGGTCGACGTCGCCGCCGCTTTGGGTATGAGCGGCAGCGCCGCCCTGCTGGACGACGGGCTGGTGTCCTTCACCCATTTCGGCGCCCCTGGCTGGATGCTGCAACGGCCTGAGTCCGAGCTGGCGGCGGTGCACCATCAGTTTCCCGACCGGCAGGCGCTGGCCGACCAGATCGGCGGCGATCCCTATGGCCGGGAAGCCGTGATGGCCCACACCCACATGGATGCGATCATCACGGTGCTGGGCTGCGACCGCAAGAAATGCGTCATCGTCGATCTGGACGGGGTGCTCTGGCCCGGTGTGCTGGCGGAAACCGGCAGCCCCTTCGCCTGGACGCCCGAAATGGGCGGCCCTAACTCCTTTGTCGGACTGTATTTCGGCATCCATGAGGCACTGCGCACCCTGCGGCGCCGCGGCATTCTGCTGGCCTGTGTCAGCAAGAATGATGAGGCAGTGGTGCGCGACCTGTGGCGCTACGATCCCGATTATCCCCGCCATCGACTGCTGACGCTGGACGACTTCATCTGCACCCGGATCAACTGGGACGACAAGGCGGCCAATATCCGCTCCATCGCCGCGGAACTCGGTTTCGCGCTGGATGCCTTCCTGTTCATCGACAACAGCCCGCGCGAACGGGCGCGGATCGAGTCCAGCCTGCCCGCGGTGACGGTGCTGGGAGAGGATCTGTTCACCTTGCGCCGCACCCTGCTGACCGACCCGCGTCTGCAGACGCCGCGCCTGACCGAGGAGGCTGCCAACCGCAGCGTCCTGGTCAAGGCGCAACTCGATCGCGCCCGTCTGCGGGCCGAGGCCGAGGACGACACCGCCTTCCTCGCGTCGCTGAACGTCGCCTGCCATGTCGAGCCCCTGACGGCTGATGCCAGCCCGGTGATGGACCGGGTGCGGGAACTGATCGGCCGCACCACGCAGTTCAACGCCACCGGCGTCGCCTTCACCCGCGAGGAGCTTTGGCGGCTGGCGGCGGACCCGGACGCCCGCGTCTTCCTCCTGCGCATGCGGGACCGGCTGGCCGATCATGGGCTGGTCGGCGTCGCGGTGGTGGTCAATGGAGAGATCCTGAATGTCGTCCTGAGCTGTCGGGTGATCGGACTGGGCGGAGAAGGGGCTCTGCTGGCGGCTGTCAAGCAGCATGCCTGGGCCGCCGGATGGTCGCTGACCGGCCGGATCGTGCCGACCAACAGGAATATCCCTGTTCGGCACCTGTACCGCGACCACGGCTTCATCGACAATGGCCAGTATGATGGCGGCCAAAGCGTCTGGAACTGGACGGCTGACCCGATGGAGGAGCCAGTCCTGAAGGATTGCGCCGATGCCTGAAAATCTGCCTGCGATCCTGGCCGTCGGAAACCGCATGCCCCCGATCTTCGGCATGGATGCAACCGGCCGCTTCTATGCCGGCGAACAGCAATATGGCCGTCCGGCTATCCTGCTCCTGGCCGGCTCGTCCGCGATGGGACGGCTGTCCGATGTCCTGTCCGCCCTGGCGCCGCATCGCGCGGCCTTTGCCGCCCGCAATGTCGACATGCTGCTGGTCCTGGACGACAACCCGGCCGACGCGCCGCCGCTACCAGCGCCCATGCGCGCCATCGACTGCGGGGATTTCCTGCTGCGCTGCGGCCTCGGGCCGGATGACATCCGCGTCCTGGTGCATGACCGCAATCTGCGCATCGCTTTGGTCGAACAGGCGGATCAGGAAGTGGATCTGGCGGCCTCTTGTTTTGCCGCGTTAGATCGTCTGCCGCATGAGCTGCCGGCGGACGTCGCAATGCCAGCACCTGCGATCGTATTGCCGAACCTGCTGCCGCTGTCGCTCTGCCGCCATCTGATTGCGCTGTTCGAAAGCGGCCCCGTTGCGGATGGCGGCGTCGCCCGCATCGATGCGGCCGGTGTCATTCAGAACGTCGTGGACCACGCCAAGAAGCACCGGCACGACCTGGTCATTCCGTCCGGGTCAGAGCTGTTCGCGACGCTGCAGGCCATGCTACTGAACCGATGCCGGCCTGAAATCGCCAAGGCGTTCCGCGCGCAGGTCGCCTACACGGACCGCATGCTGGTTGCCTGCTATGACGACACCGGCGGCTGGTTCCGCCGGCACCGCGACAACGACGCCGATAATGTCGCCTTCCGGGAATTCGCGCTGTCCATCAACCTGAACACAGGCGAATACGACGGCGGGCACCTGCAGTTTCCGGAGTATAACGACCATCGCTACCGTCCCCCGGCCGGCGCCGGGGTCATCTTCGCAGCCTCGGTCCTGCATGAGGCGACGGCGGTGACCGCCGGCCGTCGCTACGTGCTGCTGACGTTCCTGCACGGGGAAGCTGCGGAACAGCGCCGGGGCGAAATCGCCGCTGCCGCTGTCCGCATGAGGGTTGCCCACCCGCCCGTGCCACGATGAGCCTGCGGGCAGGGTTCCGGCGAACTGAGCGGTTCAGCCTGGGCGGAACGCCTTTAGAACAGCGAGTACCCTCCATCGATCACAAAGGTATCGCCTGTGTGGTACTTCGACGCTGAACTCATCAGGTAAACGGCGATGCCGCCGAAATCGTCACCTTCACCCCAGCGCCGCATCGGCACCCGCGGCAGCACCTTCTTCTGGAAACCCTCGGTGTTGACGGCGTTCGCGGTCATGTTGGTCTCGATCCAGCCGGGCAGGATGGCGTGCGACCGTACGCCATAGCGGGCGAATTCCACCGCCATCGCCCGCACCATGGAAATCATCCCGCCCTTGGTGGCGGCGTAATGTTCGCTGCGCGGCGCCGCCTCGATCGCGGCCAGAGAGGCGGTGCCGACCAGCACCCCGCCGCCGCCGCGCTGGACCATATGCCGCGCAGCCGTGCGGAACGTGTAGAACGCGCCGTCCAGGTTGACGCGGGTGACGCGGTGCCACTCCTCGCTGGTCATTTCCAGGAAGGTATGACCACCCCGGCCGGACACGCCGGCATTGGCGAAGCAGCCATCAACACGGCCAAACGTGTCCAGCGTGCGGGCGAAGGCGGCCTCGACAGCCGCTTCATCGCCGACATCGCATTCCAGGGTCAGGACCTTTCGTCCCGTCGGCGCCAACGTCTCGCGCGCGGCCGCGTTCTTCGCGGCGTTGGTGCCCCAGATGGCGATGTCCGCGCCGGCTGCGGCCATCGCCGCGGCCATGCCCAGGCCGATGCCGCTGTTGCCGCCGGTGACCAGGGCGACCTTGCCGGTCAGGTCGAAAGGCGCGTAGGCCATGATGCGTTTCCTCCTGTGTTTGCCCGCCCTCTGTACAGGCTGCCGGCAGGGTCGAAAAGTTGGCAGCCGCCGAGATCACGGTTACGCTCGGCCTGTAACGGGAGAACCGCGCCATGATCCTGACCGCCGACAGCGCCGTCGCGCAACGGACCAGCCGGCGAAAGACCGCCAATGGCTGGCACACGACCTTCATCGGCCAGAATCGCAACACGCTGCAGGAAGGCGATCCCGTTCCCGCCAGTGATTGCCTCTATCCGATGGCATTCCTGGTGGAAAAGGAGCCCGGCGCGGTCGTGCATCCGCACTTCCATCAGGCGGACCAGTATCAGGTGATCGTGCAGGGCACCGGCCGGCTGGGCATCCATGACGTTGCCAGCGTCGCGGTCCACTATACCGATGCCTACTCCGCCTACGGCCCGATCGTCGCGGCCGAGGAGGGCGTGGCCTGGTTCACTTTGCGCAATGCCTGGGACCCTGGCGCCCGCTACATGCCCGACAACCGCCGCCATTTGCGGGAGGCGCGAGCGAAATACCACCACCGGGAAGCGACCTGCGGCCCGCTGCCGCCGTTGACTGGGCCGGAACTGGCGTCGCTGACCGCCACAACCGGCGTGGCGGTGATCGCCGAGACGGCGGACGGGCTGGGCACGTGGCGCTACACCGTCCAGGCCCATGACTTCGCCACAGGCCCCGACCCGTCGCGCGGCGGCGGGCAGTTCTGGCTGGTCAACGCCGGTTCCGTTGCTGTCGATGGCGGTGCGCTGCTGCCGGTGCAATCCTGCATCTTTGTCGCGCCGCATGACACCGCTCTGCGCCTACAAGCGGGGCCTGCGGGCGCCGACGTGCTGTGCATGCAGTTCCCGAAGCGCGCCTGCGACTGACCTGATTGGCGCAGATCTGGTCGGCGTCCTGTTGGTTCCCCGTCCGCGAGCGGCGTTGCGCCTATTGGCACCCCCGCGTACCGCCGCTATGTCCGCCGGCAGAACGCCGGGCGACACGCCCGGCGTCACCACGCTTTGTCACGCAGGAGGCGCGATGAGTTCCGTCAAATGGTTGGCCGCGCTGCCCTTCATCGGCATCCTGGTCGGCGTCCCGTTTGTGAATCAGGTGCAACCACTGATCTTCGGCATGCCATTGCTTCTGGCCTGGATCGTTTTCTGGATCATTGCCACCGCAGCGATCATGGCGATCATCTACCGGGCTGATCCCGCCAATCGCGACACCAAAGGCCCTCACGCATGAGCGCCGCGCTGCTTGTTATCGGCGCCACCATCCTCGGCGTGCTGGCCCTGGGCATCGTGGCCCGCCGCGGCCGCGACATGGACCTGGAGCAGTGGACGGTCGGCGGCCGCGGTTTCGGCACGATCCTGGTCTTCGTGCTGATGGCGGGTGAAATCTACACCACATTCACCTTCCTTGGCGGCAGCGGCTTCTCCTACGGGCACGGCGGACCGGCGTTCTACATCCTGTCCTATGGCTGCCTGGCCTATGTCATCTCCTATTGGCTGTTGCCGCCCATCTGGCGCTACGCCAGGGATCACCGGCTGATTTCGCAGCCAGACTTTTTCATTCGTAAGTATAATAGCCCGGCCCTCGGCATCCTTGTCGCGGTCGTCGATATCATCGCGCTCATTCCCTATCTCGTGCTGCAGTTGAAAGGCCTGGGCATCATCGTCGATGCCGCCGGCTACGGCGCGATATCCGCCACGGCGGCGATCTGGATTGGGGCCGCTGTTGTAACGACCTACGTGATGATCTCCGGCGTCCGCGGCTCCGCCTGGACCGCGGTGGTCAAGGACATCATGATCCTGGCCGTCGTGCTGTTCCTGGGCATCTACCTGCCGCTGCACTACTACGGCAGCTACAGCGCGATGTTCACCGCCATTAACACCGCCAAGCCGGGCTTCCTGGCACTGCGCCCGAAAGGGGAAAGCGTGGCCTGGTTCGATTCGACCGTGCTGCTGACCGCGCTGGGCTTTTATATGTGGCCGCACTCCTTCGGGTCCCTGTTCACCGCGCGGGAGGAGCGGGCGTTCCGTCGCAACGCGATGTTGCTGCCACTGTACCAGTTGATCCTGCTGTTCGTCTTCTTCGTCGGATTTG
>DAICYU010000181.1 GCA_027311485.1 Acetobacteraceae bacterium | reverse complement strand
AACCAAGCGCGCCATTATGGCGATGTTCCCGAACTCCGGCCTGTTCGAAACCTACGGCTCCACCGAAGCCGGCTGGGTGACGATGCTTCACCCCGATGAGCAGTTCGAACGCCTGGGCGCGGTCGGTCGGGAAGTTGTCGGCTCCGCGCCGGTCCGCCTGCTCAATGAAGCCGGGCAGGAGGTGCCGGACGGGCAGCCGGGAGAGCTTTATTCCTGCAGCCCTTACGCCTTCGACGGCTACTGGAACCTGCCGGAGAAAACCGCCGAGGCATTTCGCGGCAATTACCTGACAGTCGGTGACATCGCCCTCCGCGACGCGGACGGCTACATCCGCCTGCTCGACCGCAAGAAGAACATGATCATCACCGGCGGTGAGAACGTCTATCCCACCGAAGTCGAGGCAGTCCTTGCCGCACATCCGGCGGTGCGGGACGTGGCCGTGATCGGGCGGCCGGACGCCAAATGGGGTGAGCGGGTCGAGGCCGCCGTGGTGCTGCGCGATGGCGCATCGGTCAGCGCGGCAGACCTGATCGCCTGGTCAAGAGAGCGACTGGCGGGCTTCAAGCGCCCCCGCGCCATCACCTTCCTCGCCGCCGAGGAGATGCCCAGGAACGCCACCGGCAAGATCCTGCACCGCGTGCTCAGGGATCTGCTGGCTCAGCGCAACCCGTCCGCCTGACGTTCGGCCGCCCGCACAGGGCGGCCTCAGAATCCGATAGTGAGGAGACAACCATGACCCAACAGCAGGACCTGAACCGCGATGAGGACAACGTCGCGGCCTGGATTGCGCGCTCGCTGCAGGCGCGCGGCGTCGATCGCATCTTCGGCCTCCAGGGTGGCCATATCCAGCCGATCTGGGACCACGCCGCCCGCCTGGGCATCCGTATCATCGACGTGCGGGACGAAGGCGCCGCTGTGCACATGGCACATGCCCACGCCGAACTGACCGGCGGCCTTGGCGTCGCGATGGTAACCGCCGGGCCAGGCGTCACGAACACGGTCACCGCTGTCGCCAACGCATCGCTGGCGCGGGCGCCGGTGCTGCTGATCGGCGGCTGCACCTCTCGCCCGCAGGCCAACATGGGGCCGCTGCAGGACATCCCGCATGTGGACATCCTGCGGCCCGTAACCCGCTATGCCCGCACCGCCCGCGTGCCGGAGCAGGCGCCGCGCGAGCTGGACGAGGCGATCGCGCGGGCAATGGGCGACATGGGCGAACCCGGCCCGTCCTACATCGAAGTCCCGACCGACGTGCTGCGCACCCGCGTTCCCGCCGCCCTGGTGCCGGCCGACTGGCTGTCGGCAAAGCCGCCGCGGCACCAGCCGCCGGCGCCCGATGCCATCGCCGCAGGCGCCGCCGCCATCCGCGCGGCCCGTCGTCCCCTGGTGGTCAGCGGGCGTGGCGCGCGGAATGCGAGCCAGGCGCTGCAACGCTTCCTTGACACCACCGGCGCCCTTTACCTCGACACGCAGGAAAGCCGCGGCCTGGTGCCGGCCGGGCATCCGTCCGTCGTCGGCGCGGTGCGGGCGGCGGCGATGGCGCAGGCTGACCTGGTGATCACGCTGGGGCGCAAGCTGGACTACCAGCTCGCCTTCGGTTCGCCGGCCGTGTTCGGCGAGGCACGGTTCCTGCGCATCGCCGACAACGCCGGCGAACTGATCGACAACCGCCGCGGCGCGCCGGAAATCCTCGCCTCCGTCGATCTCGCCCTCGACGCACTCTCCGACGCACTCGGCAACGATGCCGGCGTACGGGATACCGCATGGATCGAAGGCCTGCGCGGCAAGCACCGGGAGCGGATCGCGAAGGGCGAGGCGGCCAAGGCGCCCGAGCGCTGCGCCGACGGCAAGATCCACCCGATGGCCATCTTTGACGCAATCCGCAAGATCGCCGATCCGGACCATGTCGCGGTAGCGGACGGCGGTGACCTGCTGAGCTTTGCCCGGGTCGGCCTGACGGCGCCCACCTACCTCGACGCGGGCGCCTTCGGCTGCCTTGGCGTCGGCGTGCCCTTCGCCGTCGCCGCGGCGCTCGCCTTTCCGGGGCGGCAGGTGATCTCGGTCAACGGTGACGGCGCCTATGGCATCAATGCGATGGAAATCGACACGGCCGTCCGGCACGGCGCGAAAGCGGTGTTCATCGTATCGAACAACGCCGCCTGGAACATCGAGCGCTTCGACCAGGAGTCGAACTACGGCGGCCGCGTCGTCGGGACGATGCTGCGCCACTCCGATTACGCCGCCATGGCCCGCGCCTTCGGCGCGTATGGGGAGCGGGTGGAGAATCCGGCGGAGCTTCCCGCCGCCTTGCGCCGGGCGCTTGAAAATGCGCCGGCGGTGATCGATGTCGTCACCTCGCAGGACGCCGTGTCATCGGATGCCGTGAAGGGCCTGGGCATCGTGCCCGACTATCAGGCGCTGATGGCGTGGGACGACGCCGAGCGGGCGCGGCGCAGCCAGGCGCAGGGTTCGTAGCGACGGTCTGACGACACTGGCGAACCCCGGCCATCGCCCGGCCAGGGTTCGCCGGATCGATACCGGCGTCCCTTGGCCGTTAGAGCATGATCGCCTGAGGCTGAAAGCCCGAAGGCATAATCATGCAATCAAACAAAGACTTCCAGATCATGATTGGGTCAACCTGACCCGACTATGACCTGGCTGCCAGCGGCCGGTGGGCCGGACCGCTGGCACGGCCACGCCCTACGACGCTCCGACGGACGGAACCGTTCGGCCGGGGGCGGCGGTTGCCGCCGACAGTGGCGGGGTCCACCGCGGGCCGGGCGTTGCCGGAGCGCCGGTTCCCTCCGGTGGCAGACCCAGCGTTCTGCGCAGGAGGAAGATTGCATCGATTTCCGTTGGATGCAGCTGATGATCAGCGCGCGCTACATCCGTGCATACATCCAAAGCCCATTGCCCCAGACGGGGGTATTGCGACAGCGGCCGCACCAACCGCAATGCATTGACCCTGGCGTCGGACGGATACACGGCGAATGCGGATCGATGCGCCTCGAACTCAGCCGCAATGGTTTCCCGCGACAGCGATGCCAGCATCGGGTGTTCCCGCATGCCGATAAACATGCGACGGATTTCGACCAGATCGAGCCGGCCATCCGCATGGGCCACAATCGCGCAGCCGGCGATCGTCGCATCCATCAGCAACTCGCACCGGTTGCCGAACATGGCCTCAAGCCCTTCACGCCAACCCATCGCCATATGCGCTCGGTTATACTTGTCACGCATGATTTCACCTTTACCCTGTTGCAAACGAAACAGAGTGGTGCGCACAGCCGGTGAGGCGAAGGAGAACGATACAGGCCCGCATCACGCAGCTGTCCCCCGCCAAGCGGGGTACGCACGGTGATCCGACATCGCAGGGTTGGTGCGGCCCGGACAGGGCCTACGTCCCCGCCAGCGGGGCCCGGATCGTATTTTCACTGGAGGTGGTGGTTGCCATGGCACTTTCAAGCGTCGGCCTGCCGCCATGGACAACGAGCCTGGGGACAGATCCTACCGGGAAAAGCGCTGGAAGATCGCATCACTGCGCGGCAGCGGCGCCCCGGACTCGTCGATGGCGTTAGCGTCGAGCCAGGCTTCCGACGCCGGCAGCAAGGCCCGGTACACCGTGGCGCACAGCGCCCGCGCAGCTCGGCCGGGCCAATCCCCGGGCAGCACCGCGTCCGGCAAAAGCGGGTCTCGCAGCACGATGCGGCGATACTGGTGGATCAGCAGCACCCGCGCCGCCAATGCCTCCAACGGGGCGCAGGTGCCGCCCGCATCCAGAAAGTCACGCAGCGGCGTGAAGCTGGCAACGAAGTGGGCGTAGTGCTCCGCCAGACCCGCCAGCGGCCACGCCCGTTCCGCCAGGGCACGCAGCGTGGCGGCATCACCCTGCACGGTGAGTTGCAGCCCATCGGCGCGCGCCTCATGCGCCGCGAGGAAGACCCCCGGCGCAATGCTGCCGCACCCCGCCTGCTCCAGCGTCGCCTTGTCCGCGGCATCCGGCAGCAACAGGCAGAAATGGCCCGGCCAGGGTGGTGAGTTGGTGCTGTAGATGCGGCGGGTCGCTTCGGCGAATTCCGCCTCACCCTTGGCGGCCAGCCGGTAGAAGCTGTTGCGCCCGACCCTGTTGCGCTCGAGCCAGCCATCGGCGGCCAGGCGGGACATCGCGGTGCGGACCACGCCGTCGCCGATATCCAGCGCGCGGAAGAAGGCCAGCAGCGTGCCCAGCCACACCGAGCCGCCGCGTGGCACGATGGCATCGCCATACAGAGTGATGATCAGCGACCACGTGCGTGACGGCGCGCCGCGCAGATGCGCCAGGATTGGGTCCAGTGGCATCGGCTTCAGTGGCATCGGGTTCGGCGGCGACATCAGGCGGCGGATACCGCCGCGTAGCCGCCCGCCACGATCAGCCGTGAGAACATGCGCGCGCATTCCGCCCGGGTAAGGCCCCTGCCCTCGCGAAACCACAGATAGTGCCAGTTGAGCATGCCGAACCAGGACATCGTCAGTGGCATCAGCGACGCCGACGCGGCGATGTCGGGCAGGGCGGCGCGGATGGAAGCGGCCACGGCATCGACGATGCGCCGCTCCAGCGCGCGCAGGATGGCCTGCCGGTCCTGCGGCAGCAGCGGCAGGTTGGCGATCTGGATCTGGTGCTGGTCATGCGCGTCACGATACGCGTCCAGCAGCGTTTCGCCGAATGCCTGCAGCCGCTGTTCCCCCTGCGGCGCCGTCGCCGCCACCGCCTCCACCCGGCCGACCAGGTGTTGAAGATGGGCGTGCAGGATGTCGAACAGCAGCGCCTCCTTATCGGGATAGTAATGATACAGCAGCGCCTTGGAGATGCCGCAGGCCTCCGCGATCATGCTGATCGACGTCGCGGTGTAGCCGTGCCTTGCAATCAGCGATGCGGCGTGGCGAAGAATGGACTCGCGCTTTTCGGCATAGTCCTGTGCGCGTGGCCGAGCCATCGATGGGTGCTCAGGCCTCCTTGGGGCGGCGGTCGATGACGCGCCTGGCTTTGCCCATGGACCGCTCGATGGCGCCGGGCGGGTGGATCACCACATGCGACGACACCCCGATCGTTGCCTTGATGTGGTGGGCCAGCGCGTGCGCTGCATGGTCCAGGGCAAGACCCGCGAACGCCTCCGGCTTCGCCTCGGCATGCACGGTCATTTCATCCATCCGGTGCGGACGGGTGAGTTCAAGCTGGAAGTGCCCGGCGCTCCAGTCCGTCGCCAGCAGCATTTCCTCGATCTGGGTCGGGAACAGGTTCACCCCGCGCAGGATGATCATATCATCCGACCGTCCGGTGATCTTTTCCATCCGCCGCATGCCGGGGCGCGCCGACCCAGGCAACAGGCGGGTCAGGTCGCGGGTGCGGTAGCGGATGACCGGAAAGGCTTCCTTGGTCAGCGACGTGAAGACGAGTTCTCCCTTCTCCCCATCCGGCAGCACCGCGCCGGTGTCCGGGTTGATCACCTCGGGGTAGAAATGATCCTCCCAGATGTGCAGGCCGTCCTTGGTCTCGACGCATTCCTGCGCGACGCCGGGGCCCATCACTTCCGACAGGCCATAGATGTCGGTTGCGTCCAGCGTGAATGCCGCCTCGATTTCCCGCCGCATCGCGTTGGTCCAGGGTTCGGCGCCGAAGATGCCGTAGCGCAGGCTGCAGGCGCGCGGATCGAGGCCCGCCGCTGTGAAGCCATCCAGCAGCGCCATCATGTAGCTGGGCGTCACCATGATCACGTCAGGGCGGAAATCGGTGATCAGTTGCACCTGCCGCTCGGTCATGCCGCCGGAAACCGGCACCACGGTGCAGCCCAGCCGCTCTGCCCCCGCATGCGCGCCCAGCCCGCCGGTGAACAGCCCGTAGCCATAGGCGACGTGCACCATCATGCCGGGCCGACCGCCCGCCGCCCGGATCGAGCGCGCCACGAGGTCGGCCCACATGTCCAGGTCAGCCCTGGTATATCCGACGACGATCGGTTTCCCGGTGGTGCCGGACGATGCGTGCAGGCGCAGGATCTTCTCCCGCGGCACCGCGAACAGGCCAAACGGGTAGGTGTCGCGCAGATCGGCCTTGGTGGTAAACGGAAAGCGGGACAGATCCGACAAATGCCGCAAATCGTCCGGATGCGCGCCCGCCGCGTCGCACTTGGCGCGGTAATGCGGCACGTTGTCGTAGGCGTGGCGCAGCGACCACGCCACCCGCTGCGTCTGCAACGCGATGATCTCATCGCGGGAGGCGCGTTCGGCGGCGTCGCGGGGATCGCTGTCGGTGGTGTTCAGGTTGGCCATCTCATCCCCCCTCCTGCACCGGCAGGAATGAATTACCCAGGCTGCGGGAATAGCCGCGGAACTCGGCGACGACCGTGTCGCCCACCCGCACCGTCACATCGGTCAGGCCGGACCGGCCGCCCTCGGTGATGGCCCGCGCCTCGGCCACCAGGCGGTCGCCCTCGTGCGCCGGCTTCAGGTAGGTGATCGAGCACAGCGCGGCGACCGTGGTGATGCCGTGCGAATTACAGGCATAGGCGAAGGCGCTGTCGGCCAGGGTGAAGATGAAGCCGCCATGCGCCAGCTTGTGGCCGTTCACCATGTCGGGCCGCACCACCATCGCCAGCACCGCCCGGCCGGGCGTCACCGCCAGCAGTTCCATGCCAAGCGCTTTTGTCGCCGCGTCAGACGCCCACATCGTTTCGCCGGCCAGGCGGGCGGTATCCTCCGGTGTCATACCGTCTGGTGTCGTGCCCCCTGGCACTATATCCCCTGGCACTATATCCCCTGGCGCCATATCCCCTCGCGTCATGCCTTGCGCCCGGTGAACATGGGGCTGCGTTTTTCCAGGAAGGCACGGACGCCTTCCGCATAGTCCGGCGTGCGTCCGGCCTGGCGCTGGAAGTCACGCTCCAGGTCAAGCTGTGCATCCAAGGTATTCGCCCCGGACTGTGTCAACGCCTGGCGGGTCAGCGCCAGCCCCTGCGTCGGCATCGCCGCCAGCCGGACAGTGAGGGCACGGGCCTCGGCCAGCAGCGCCGCATCATCCACGGCCCGCCAGATCATCCCCCAGCCTTCCGCCTGTTCCGCCGTGACCGGTTCGGCCAACAGCATCAGCGCCCGCGCCCGTGCGTCCCCCACCAGCCGCGGCAGGAACCAGGTTCCGCCGGAATCCGGCACCAGGCCGATCTTGGAGAACGCCTGCACAAACTTCGCCGACCGGGCGGCGAGGACGATGTCGCAGGCCAGTGCCACATTCGCCCCTGCCCCGGCGGCAATGCCGTTGACCGCGCACACCACCGGCTTGGTCATCCCGCGCAAACGGCGGATCAGCGGGTTGTAGAACCGCTCGATAGTATCGCCGAGGTCCGGCGGGCCATCGCCTGCATCCAGGTCGGATAAATCCTGTCCCGCACAAAATCCCCGCCCAGCCCCGGTCAGCAACACCGCCCGGCAGCTTTCATCCGCGTCCAGCGCCGCCAGCGCATCGGCCAACGCGCCATGCATGGCACGGTTGAAGGCATTCAGGCGGTCCGGCCGGTTGAGGGTAATCATCGCCCAGCCCGGCTCGCGGGTCTGCAGGATCGCTTCCTCGGTCATGTCCCGTTTCCTGGTCCTGTGTGACGGTTCCGGCTTGACGCCCTATGATTAACCGTCCGATCGGTCGATTAATCCGCAGACGGCATCCTGCTGTCAATACCGCGATGGCATTCTGTGGCCGTTGCGGGTTCCACCAGCGCCGGCCGAC
>DAICYU010000180.1 GCA_027311485.1 Acetobacteraceae bacterium | reverse complement strand
ACGACCGTACCATCGTTCGGCCGCTGGCGCAGCAGGCGCCGGGCAAATCTGCGCCCGACGCCACCCAGATCGCGACCCAGACTGGCACCCAGACTAATACCCCAACCGCCATCCGGGCCGCGGCATCGAATGCGACGGTGGTCGCAACGCAGCCGCGCGGCGCGGGCCGGGCGTTTTCACGCCGCCCGCTGGTTGAACCGGTGTTGCCGTCAGTGACCGCGGATGGTCCGCTGATGGCGGCCGCCGCGCCGCTGCTGCAGCTTCTGGCCCGGTTGCGCAACACCCTGACGCCGCCGGATTCCGGCGACCTGCGTGAACGTGCCGCCGCGGCGCTGCGCCGGTTCGAAAGCGACGCCAAAGCCGCCGGTGTTGCCGATGATATGCTGCGGCCGACACACTACGCTTTGTGCGCCAGCCTCGACGATGTGGTCCTGAACACGCCGTGGGGCAGCCACGGGGATTGGGGGGCACGCTCACTGGTCTCGACGTTCCACAACGAAGTCCGCAGCGGTGAGCGGTTCTTCGAAATCCTGATCCGGGCGCGCGAAAACCCGGCCAAATTCCTGCCGGTGCTGGAAATCATGTACGCCTGCCTGTCACTGGGCTTCATGGGCCGCTACCGCCTGTCGCCCCGCGGCCCGGCCGAGGTCGATAACCTGCGGGAGGATCTGTACGCCGCCATCGCCAGCGTCCGTCCGCGGGCGGAGGTGGAATTGTCCGCGGCGTGGCGCGGTATTGAAGCACCATACCGTCCCACCACCCGCCGCATACCCTTCTGGGTTGCGGGCACCGCCGCCCTGGCTGTTCTGGGCGGCGTGTTCGTCTGGTTCAGCCTCGACCTGAACACCGCATCCGATACCGCCTACGAAGCGGCCTTACGTACGCCGCCCGTCACCATGCCGACGATCGCACGTGCCGCGCCGATCCAGCCGCCCGCCCCGGTGCCGTCGGCGGAACCCGGTGCGCTGGACCGGCTGACGCGCTTCCTGCAGCCCGAAATCGATGCAGGCATGGTGCAGGTCCTGGGCACCCAATCCACCCCGATCATCCGCCTGCTCGGCGCTGACTCCTTCGCCCCCGGCAGTGCGACGGTGCTGCGCAAAGCCGTCACCGTGCTGCAGCGGATCGGCGCCGCTTTGAAACAGGAACCGGGGCCGGTGCAGGTCCTTGGCTATACCGACAACCAGCCAATCCGCACCGTGCGCTTCCCCTCCAACTTCCAGCTTTCCGCGGCCCGCGCCGAGGCGGCCGGCGCCGTCCTGGCGGCCTCGATCGGGGACAGGTCCCGTGTGTCCACAGAGGGCCGAGCGGATGCCGACCCGATCGCACCCAACACCACACCCCAGGGACGCGCGGCAAACCGTCGCGTCGAAATTATCCTGCATCGCCAGGGCTGAAGGAGGTCTGTCATGCGAAAGATCCTGTTCTCCCGCTGGCTGCTGAGCTTTCTCGGCACCGCACTGCTCGCCGCGATGGTCTGGGTGTTCGGCCCATTCCTGTCGACGCTGGAGCCCTGGTTGCCCCGCGCGGCGGTCATCGTGGTGCTGTTTGCTATCTGGGGCGCGGCGAACCTTTTCATCGACTGGCGCCAGCGGTCGCGCGACGCAACGCTGGCCAAGGGCGTGATCGAGGTCGATCCGGCTGCGTCCGCCGCCGAAGAAGAGGCCGCCGAACTGAAAGATCGGCTGGGCCGGGCGATGGCGTTGCTGCGCAAGGCGCGTGGCACGCGTGGATATCTGTATCAACAACCATGGTACGTGATCATCGGGCCGCCGGGTGCTGGCAAGACGACGGCTTTGTTGAATGCCGGCCTGCGCTTCCCGTTGGCCGAGGAGATGGGGCAGGACGCGATCCCGGGTGTTGGCGGCACACGGCTGTGCGATTGGTGGTTCACCGACGAAGCGGTGCTGATCGATACGGCCGGGCGATATACGACGCAGGATTCGGATGCGGTGGTGGACCGCGCCGGCTGGCAGAGCTTTCTGGACCTGCTGAAGCGCACCCGCGCGCGTCAGCCGCTGAACGGCGTGATCATCGCGATCTCCTTGTCCGACATTGCCCAGGAATCGCCTGAGGCGAGCATGGCCCACGCCGCCGCCATTCGCCGCCGCCTGAATGAATTGCGCGATCGCCTGGGTGTCCGTCTGCCGGTGTATGCGGTGTTCACCAAGGCCGACCTGATCGCCGGTTTCAGCGAGTTCTTCGACGATCTGGATCGGGAGAAGCGTGCCCAGGTCTGGGGAACGACCTTCCCCCTGGCGCAGGCCGAGGCCGGCCCCGCCGCGGATTTCGCAGCAGCCTTCAAGACTTTGGTGCAACGACTGGAAGCGCGGCTGCTGGACCGGATGCAGGCGGAGCGCAGTCCTGACCGCCGAGCGCTGATTGCTGGTTTCCCGACGCAGGTTGCGACCCTGGCGGGGCCGTTGCAGCAATTCCTGGACGCGGCTTTCGGCGGCTCCCGCCTGTCGCCGGCCCCGATGCTGCGCGGCGTGTATCTCACCTCTGGCACCCAGCACGGCACACCGATTGACCGTCTTACAGGGGTTCTGGCGCGCGGTTTCGGCATCGACCAGCGCCGCGCGCCAAGCCTGCGCGCGGAGCAGGGGAAGAGCTTCTTTTTGAACCGGCTGCTGTGTCAGGTGATCCTGGGCGAAGCGATGCTGGTTTCTGAGCCTGCGGGCACGGTGCGGCGGCGGCGCATCACCCTGGCGGCCGGTTATGCCGCGCTGGCGCTGGCGGTGCTGGGCGGCGCCGGCCTGATGTGGCGGCAGCAGGTCGATAACCAGGCCGATATCAACCGTTTTTCGGGTGCATTGGAGGCGTACCGCAAGGATGTGGTGCAGCAGCACCTGGATCCGGTGACGAATGCCGACCTGGCGACGATCGTGCCGATTCTGGACCATGCCCGCGACCTGCCGTTCCGGACCGATCGGGGCGGCCTGGGGCTGTCGCAGGCCGGCAAGCTGGCTGCGGCCGGCCAGACTGTCTACCGGAATGCGTTGCAGAACATTCTGTTGCCCCGGCTGATCGTGCGGCTGGAAGGGCAGATGCGGGCACAACAGGACAAGCCCGACTTCCTGTACCAGGCCACTCGCATCTACCTGATGCTTGGCAGTCAGGGGCCGCTGGATCCTGGCCTGGTGGAAGCCTGGATGAAGCTGGACTGGGAACAGGCATTGCCCGGCACAGGGAACGCTCCGCTCCGTGCCGACCTGCTGGGCCACCTGAAAGCGTTGCTGGCGGAGCCACTGCCCAATATCGCGCTGGACGGCGCGCTGGTGGATGCCGCGCGGGTGACATTCAGCCGGGTGTCCGTCGCGCAGCGGGTGTATTCGCGCATTGCCCTGTCCGCCCAGGCGCAGGCGCTGCCGGCCTGGAACCCGGCGGACGCGCTGGGCGAAGCGGGAACACGGCTGTTCACCCGCGCATCCGGCAAGAAGCTGACCGACGGCATTCCGGGGCTCTACACGGCGGCGGGGTTCACAACGGTGCTGCTGCCATCCGTTCCCGCCGTCGCCAGACTGGTCGCGGCAGAAAGTTGGGTGCTGGGCAAGCAGAGTGCGATCGATGTCTCCGCTCCAGCACTGACGGCGCTGCAGCAGGCGGTCGTCGGCCTGTATGAAGCCGACACCATCCGGCACTGGGACGCACTGCTGGCGGATCTGAACCTGGCGCCGCAACCGTCGGTCCAGCAGGCGGCGGAAATGCTTTACGTGCTGGGTTCGCCGCAATCGCCGATGCGCACGCTGCTGGCAGGCGTGCTGCATGAGTTGGCGTTTGCGCCGCCGCCCGCCGCCGCGCCGGCTCAGCCCAACGCAATTGCGGAATTGCAGCGTGTGCTGACGCCGACGGCGAACGCCGCTGTGGCTCAGCCGGGCGTGGCGATCGAGGCGCATTACAAGCCGCTGCGCGACTATCTGGGCCAGGGGGCAGGAGCGCCCATTGATCAGGCGCTGGCTGCCATCAATGGCGTGCAGCAAAGCCTGGCGCAGCTTGCCGCCGCATCACCCGGGGTGGCGCCGGCCCCGGCGGGCACTGATCCGGCGTTGACATTGCGAGCCGTCGCGTTGCAGGCGCCGCAGCCGGTGCAACGCTGGCTGCTGTCGGTGGCGATGGCGGCGACTTCGCTGCGCGCCGGCGGCGCCCGGCAGCAGGCCGCCGCCGCATTCAATGGCGAAGGTGGCCCGGCGGCGTTGTGCGCGCGGGCGGTGAACGGGCATTATCCATTCGATGTGGCCTCCGGCGCGGATATCCCGCTGGACGATTTCATCCGCCTGTTCGCGCCGGGCGGGTTGATCGACGGGTATTTCAACACCCAGCTCCGTCCCTTTGTCGATACGACGAAAGCGGTCTGGCGGCCGCAGGCTGCCGATGGCGTCGCGGCGCCGGTGTCGGCGGGTGAACTGGTGCAATTCCAGCGGGCTGCCGTGATCCGGCAGATGTTCTTCCCGACCGGCGGTGGCACCCCTGCGGTGCGACTGGAGATCACACCGGTCGACCTCGATCCAGGGACAAAGCAGGTGACGCTCACGCTCGGCAGCACCACCATTACGTACGCGCACGGGCCAGCACAGGCGACTCAAATCACCTGGCCCGCGCAGGGTGGCGGCACCGCGCGGGTGGCGTTCGATCCGCCCGCCCCCGGCGGCAGCCTGCAGGCATCGGGGCCCTGGGCGCTTTTCCATCTGATCCGCCAAGGCGCCCTTCGGCAGGACGGCGCCTCTGATCAGTATACGCTGGTGTTCGAGCAGGGATCGCACCGTGCGGTTTTCTCGCTACAGGCCGGTTCGGTGGTCAATCCGCTGCAAACGGCCGCGCTGCAATCCTTCCGATGCCCAGTGCTGCATTGAGCGGGACAAGCGGCTTCGGCTTTTTCGGCAAGCTTCCGTCCCGGGGGGATTTTGTCCGGGACGGATTGCCTCGGCAGTTCGTCGCCTGCTGGGACGGCTGGCTGCAGCGTGTCCTGCCGGCGCCGCTTGCGGCCTTGGGCGATCAATGGCCGCAGGCGCCGGCATGGCGGTTTCATTTGGCGGCGGGCCTATGCGATGCCGAGGCCGCCAGCGGTGTTCTGCTGCCGAGCATGGACGCGGTCGGTCGTTATTTTCCGCTGACGGTGGCTTCGCTTCGGCGCAACGGCCCTCCGGACTCTCTGGCCGCGGCCGAGAATGCCTGCCGGCTTGCCGTTGCCCAAGCCTGGGCACCCGCGGTGCTGCGCGGCTGCCTGTCCGGGCTGGAGCCTGGCGGCGGACCGGCGGTGCCCGCAGGCATGTCACTCTGGTGTCGGTCGGGCGGCGCCGACCGCGGATTGTTGCTGCTCGGCCTGCCTGATGCGGCAAGCTTGACGATGATGCTGACGGAGGGTGGTGATGTCCGCTGACCAGTCGATTGATACCGACGAACGCCAGGCTGACGGTGTCCGGTCGGTGGCCGCCACGCATCCGGGCACCCGGCGAATGCATAATGAAGATGCGTGGTTGAACCGGCCCGACCTGGGTTTGTGGGCCGTCGCCGATGGCGCCGGCGGCCACGACAATGGTGCCGCCGCCGCCCGTGCGGTGATCGCCGGGCTGGATGCCATTCCGGCTGGCCTCAGCGCGGCGGAGATGTTGGCACAGGTGCGCATGCGGCTGGAGGGCACGCATCGCTCCCTGACCGAGGCCACCGAGCGTCAGGGCGGCGGGATGATGGCGTCCACCGTGGTTGCGCTGATCATGCGGCAGGGACACTTCGCCTTCTTGTGGATCGGCGATTCGCGGGCCTATCTTTTGCGGAACGGCGTCCTGGATCAGGTGACGGTGGACCATAGCCTGGTGCAGGAGCTGCTGGACCGCGGGGCGATCAGTGCCGCGGACGCCGAGAACCACCCACAGGCCAACGTGATCACCCGGGCTATCGGTGCGGCCGGCACACAGGCGGCAGCCGACAAAAGGACCGGTCTGGCACTGCCCGGCGATCGCTTTCTGCTGTGCTCGGACGGGGTTTCCAAGGCAGTGGCGGCGGCGGATCTGGCCGTCCAACTGTCGGCAGGCGCTGACGCGCGCGCGATCGTTGCCGAGGCGCTGGCGCGGATGGCGGGCGACAACGTCACCGCCCTAACGATTGACGTCGGTGATCACCCGACCGGCTAACCCTCGCGCAGACATAGCCGGCGGTGATGTGCTGGCGTGGCAGTTAGCCCAAATCGTTGGCGCTGCGTGGTTGTCCAGCGGTGGACGATGGCGTTCTCGCTTCGTGAAATCGCAAAAATGATCTGCGTTCGACCGGCGCCGAGCTGTCCCGGTTGCGGACATATTGGGTGCGACGGACTGGGTTCATGAGCTGCAATATCGGCGGGAAATGACATGCCCTGGCAGCAGAATACCAGCGGCCGAGGCGTCGAATGCATCGACGCGGTCGGCCGCTGGGATGTCAAACAGAGGAATAGCGCCTGCCGCTTTCGTCGGCGGTCCGACCTGCTCGCTTGCTGATTTGCGGGCGGGTATTCGGATCGGAATGTGCGCGGCTGGTCAAAAGTTATTGCCAGGCGCCCACGTGGCATTATGGGAGCCGGCCTGGATTGTATTGGACGCGCCCCAGTTCAACGTCACCATAATATTGTTCTGCAGGCCTGGATCGCCATAGAGCCCAACCTTGACGTTGTTGGTGACAGTACCACCGGTGAAGTGCCGCATGATGAATGCGATCAAGATGCGTTCGGGATCAATACTGATGTTATCAATAACATGATTTGTGTGGTTCTGGACCTGGACCCAAGCGGGGTTCTGGTTGTTGTAAGCGGGCGTATCGCGGGACTGGGCCCCGCCCCAGAAAACAACAATCTCCCTCATGGCATTGGTCGGAAATCCGCACTCCGTGATCGTCTCATAACGCTTTTGGAAGCGGTTCTGAAGGTTGCCGCTTACTCCGGCATATCTGTTGTTCGTGAGTCGATTCCAGATCAGGTACATGCCGGATCCCAGCATGCCCGGTGGAAGATTGCCAGCCATCCAGCCGCCATTTATGGTCGGCTGAGCGACCATGCAGTCCAGGTCAGCAGCACTGGTTAAATTGAATCGTATGTCAGCCATGACAGGTTCCGATTTCCGGTTTACTTAATTCATCATCGGTAAAGACATGGCCGGTAATCAGGGCCGGCCTGCCTCCGGGCACTGGCATGCCCATCTGGACATGCCGCCCTGCGCTCCTGCCGGTTCCGCCGTCAGCCGTTCGCCTGCATTTCCGGCAACGCGTATATGACGACGCTCTTTTTCGTTGCCTTGCCGTCCTTGACCTCGTACGGTGTCACCGTAATCTTGTTGTAGTTCATGTTGAAACTTTCAGACGGCTCTGATTCGCCGCCTGTGCCGAGCGAATAGTTGCTAACGACAACACCTTCCAGTTCAAAGGTCATAAATCCTAGAACGACATTCTTGCTGGTGGTTGTAAAGGTAATGGTTGCCTTCTTGTCGCCGACCCCGGCAAGTGCATCCTGCAGCAGCAATGATGAAGCCGCATCGTCCCACATCTTCGTCACCGAAATTTCCGACAAATGGGGCTCGGCGTGACCGCGATTGACATCGCTGCGCTTGCTCATGCCCATGTTGCGGCCAGCGCCGAAGCTGGCTGAATTCAACTCGATCTGATTTTCAAATCCCTTGGTCTTCACGTTGCCAGGGACGCCGTCGTACTTCAGGTAAATGGCCATGGGATCATTCCTTTCCTGCTTGGGTTGGCCCAACGCAGTCATAGGCGAAGCCGCCGGCAGCATCTGTGACCACGGTTACGTCTGAG
>DAICYU010000017.1:12953-19276 GCA_027311485.1 Acetobacteraceae bacterium | reverse complement strand
GGTCTGCGCGGCGTGGCACGGCAACACGATGCCGGACGGTGTGACGTTCAGGGACCGCCGGCCCCAGCCGCCGACGCACGGCTTGGGGCGGCTGGCATAGTAATCCGGCACCACCGCATCGATGGCCAAGCGGCCGGCGTAGCGCGCCCGCAGCGACTCAACCTGTTCCGTCGCACGATCAACCTGCGCGCGGTCCGGCATCAGGGCATCGCGGTTGCGCAGCGCCCAGCCGTAATACTGGACATGCGCAACCTCCACCCGGCCGGCCCCCAGCGACGCGGCGAGATCGACCATGTCGGTCAGGCGATCGATGTTCGCACGATGAATGACGGCATTGACCGTCAGGGCCAGCCCGGCGCTGACCACGGCCCGCGCCAGGGTGATCTTGCGGGTATGGGCCCCCTCATAGCCGGCGATGTGGTCGGATATCGCCGGATCGGTATCCTGGATGGATATTTGCACATGATCCAATCCGGCAGTCTTCAGGTCCTCCAGCCGCCGTGCATCCACGCCGATGCCGGATGTGATCAGGTTGGTATACAGCCCGGCATCACTCGCCGCGTGGGTCAGCTCGACCAGATCCCGGCGGGACGCTGGTTCGCCGCCCGAGAGGTGAACCTGCAGCACGCCCATGGCCGCGGCCTGCTGAAACACGCTCACCCACGTCGCGGTGTCGAGTTCGTCGCGCCGGTTCTCCAGCGCCAACGGGTTCGAGCAATACGGACAGGCCAGCGGGCACCGGTGGGTGAGTTCCGCGAGCAAGCCGAGCGGGGCCGGAATGGTCATGCGACCAGGAGCCCCTTGGCGGCGAGTTCTTTCAGCATGTCGGTTACGTCCTGAGCGATGATTGCCCGATCCGCCGCGAACAGTGCGGCAAGTTCATCGACGATCGTATCCACGCTGCGGGAACCGTCGCAGCGCTGCAGGATCTCACTGGCCGGGCCTTCGGCTTCGATCACGCGCTCCGGGCACAGCAACACCCAGGCCCCGCGGGTTTTGTCGAAGTGCAGGCGAACGCCCGGCGCAAGCCTGGGACGCTCGGGAATTGCCGGATCAGGCATCGGACTCTCGGGGCACGAAGGCGCCCGGCGGAATCAGGCCCGGCGTTACATACGCATAGTGCAGCGCGTCCATCATGCTCCATAGCACGTCGCACTTGAACACCAGTGTATCCAGCACCGCCTGCTGCTGCTCCGGCGTGCGGGCGTGCGTCTTCACCCAATCCAGCGCGAAGGTTGCATCGCGTTGCGCCTGTGGCGGGCGCTTGTCGAAGTAGGACAGGATTTCCGGCGTGATATAGTCGTAGTTCGCCAGCATCCCGGCCATGCGCTCGGTAATGATCTGCGGTGAGAACATTTCCGTCAGGCAGGATGCGACGGCTTCCAGCATGCTGCGTTCGCGGACGTAGTGCACATAGGCCTGCACGGCGAACCGCGTGGCCGGCAGCAGCAGCCGCGTGGACGTCACGTCGGCACGATCCAGACCCAGGCCATCGGTCAGCTTCAGCCAGCGCTCCAGCCCGCCCGGGCGGGTATCGTCGCCGTCATGGTCTTCCAAACGTTTGCGCCATTCACGCCGCAGATCCTGATCCTCGCACCGACCGATCAGGGACCCATCCTTCAGCGGGATCATTGCCTGGTAGTAATAGCGGTTCAGCGCCCACGCCTGGACCTGCCCTTTGCTGCACTTACCAGTGTGCAGCATCCGGTGGAACGGGTGAAGGATGTGGTAGCGCTGGGCGCCGATCGCACGCAACCGGGCCTCGAGTTCATCTGGCGTCAGCAGTTTGCTCACAGGGACACCTCCATGCCGTCGAAGGCGACTTCGAAGCCGGCGGCCTCAACATGCTGCCGCTGCGGCGAATCGCTTCGCAGGATCGGGTTGGTATTGTTGATATGCAGCAGGATGCGGCGGCTCGGAAGGCCAGCCAGCCGGGCAATCGTTCCATTCGGACCGCTGAGCGGGACATGGCCCATGCGGGTGCCGGACTTCTCACTGAGGCCGGCGGCGATCATCTCATCATCCGTAAACAGCGTGGCGTCGAAGAACAGCACATCCGCCGGCCGCAGTTGCTCCAGCACGGTATCGGTGATCGCGGCGCACGCCGGTGCAACGATCACGCACCGGCCATCCACCTGCAGCTTCGCGGCGTAGGTCGGGCCAGCCTGAGCCTGCGTCGCGCCGGGCGTCTCATGATACAGCGGAACCTTTCCGGGCATCGGCAGCAGGGTCAGCGTCAGGTTGCCGGGACAGGCAACCGGCTCCAGGGGATTGATGGCGACGCGTCGCACCAAAGTTGCATCCAGCACATTGAACACATCGTTGCCGGCCAGCACGTCGAGGATCGCGGCGGGTGCATAAATCGTGAACGGCTGACGTTCGCGCAAAACCAGAAGACCGGCGATAGCATCGATATCTGCGTTGGTGAGAACGATACCAGCGATCGGCGAGTCACGGCCGTCAGTTCGTGGCCAGAGGGCAGGCGTTTGCAAAACCTGTTGCCGAAGGTCCGGTGAGGCACCGACGACCAGCCAGGAGACGCCATCGCCTGTCACGGCCACGGACACCTGGGTCGCCGGACGAACACGCTGATCACCCTGGCGTGCAAGGCGGCACAGAGAGCAGCCGCAATTCCATTGCGGGAAGCCGCCCCCTGCTGCCGATCCGAGCACGACAGCAGCCGGTTTTGCCGGCCGCTCAATCATTCGTGAAAGATATCAAGCCAGCGCTACATGCGCGCCGCGAGATACCCGTTTATTTCCATGCCGATGCAGATTTCACGCAGTACCGGGCGAGTCCAAGCCATGGTCGTCTCCTGCTTGATTGATTTACCTTATACGATGACGCACCACGTCGAATGCCACGTCACTTTCGGAATATAGCGGCCTTCCCGACGTGTCGGAAAGGGTAAACGGGTGTAAGGTGCCCCTAAGTCGGTTGGGAGGAAACACAAAGATGCGAGCATCGCGTCTGATGTCACGCCGCGGTATGTGCCTGGCGGCAATATTGCTGGGCGCAACCGAACCACGCGCCTTCGGCCAGGCCGCCGCCGAATCTGACCCATGGCCGTCGTTGGCAGCACAGATCTTCAATGACCGGCTGATCGGCGATGGCAGCAAGGTGCTGGGGATCGATGCGCCCTACCGTGCGGAGGATGCCGCGGTCGTGCCCATCGGCCTGCATGATCTGATGCCCGCCGGCGACACACGGCGACTCCGTCGCATCACCTTCGTCATCGACCAGAATCCCTCCCCCCTTGCCGCGACATTCACACTGGGTGAGAACAGCGGCGTGCGTAACATTTCTACCCGCGTCCGTATCGACTCCTACACGAATATCCACGCGGTGGCCGAGACATCAGACGGCGTGTTGCTTGGGGCGGACCGGTTCGTGAAAGCCGCCGGCGGATGTTCGGCACCAGCCGCCAAGCAGGAAGCCGACTCGATTCCGCTTGGCACGATGCGGTTCCGGCAGTTCACCGCGAAGGAGACACCAGGCGCGGCCATGCGGCAAGCGCAACTGATGATCCGTCATCCCAATTACACCGGGATGCAAATGGACCAGCTGACGCGGCTCTACGTGCCGGCACATTTTGTTTCATCCGTTCACATCTGGCAGGGTGACGACCTGCTGCTCGGCATCGAGACCGGCATCTCGATCTCAGAAAATCCCGCGTTCCGCTTCGATTTCCAGCCAAACGGCACGACCGAATTCCGCGCCGAAGTGAAGGACAGCGAAGGCAAGGTATTCAAGGAGTCGTGGCCTGTCGCACGCGCCTGACCGACCGCTCGTGTTCTTATCGGTTCGAAAGCCCGTAAGGTGCCGGTACAAGCCATGACCGACTTTCTCATCGACACCCTAGAAACAGCGGATCTCGCCCTCGGCCTGCGCTTCCTGAAAGTCGCGGAGCATGTTGTTCGCCGCTGCGGTGCGGAACATTTCCCCCATGTAGCCGCCGGCGTGCTGGCGCATCCGCAGGACGGTTTCCGCTTCCTCGTATTTTTCGTACGGCAGGACGGACGCAATAACGTCGATGGCACAGGAACACTGGCGCAGCGCCTGCTGCGTCTGTCCGTTGCTGGCCATGCAGGCGAAAACAAACTCGGCGCGGGCCTGCGTCGGATAATCGTTTCCCGCGCCAACATCCGCCGCCACGGCGAATGGCGCGGACAACGCCAGCAGCACTGCAGTCCGGGATAGGAGTGACAGCATTCCAGTGACCCACCTTCAGCGTGAACGCCCCTATCATAGCGCCGGTCGGCGTGACTTCGACAAACCCGCCGAACGCAAAGGCGTGACAAGACGCCTGTGCCTTGCCAGCGCCGCGGCCCTGGCGGCCGGGTGGCAGCCGGCAAGGGCCGGCACCATGCCAGCTGTCAGGCTCGGAACCCTGCAATTCGGCACGGTCCAGTGGATCGGCGACATCATCCAAAGGCACGGCCTGGATTCGACCAACGGCTTTGCTCTGCAAACGACGAAGCTGGCAAACGGCGACGCCGGACGGGTGGCGCTGATGGCGGACGCCGCGGACATCGTCGTCTCGGACTGGATGTTTGTGGCTGCCCGGCGGGCCGCCGGCACGCCGCTATGCTTCGCGCCCTTCTCCAGTTCCACCGGCGGACTGATGGCACCGCCGTCCTCATCCATCCGCTCGTTGGCCGACCTCGCGCACCGCCGCCTCGGCGTCGCGGGCGGCCCCGTGGATAAGTCCTGGCTGATCGTCCGCGCCGCCGCCAAGGCAAGTGCCGGCCTCGATCTGAGCCAGGCGGCCGACGTAGTATACGGCGCCCCGCCGTTGCTGAATGCCAAGTTGCAACAGGGCGAGCTTGACGCCGTGCTGACCTACTGGAACTTCGCCGCCCGGCTGCAGGCCGCCGATTTCCATCAGGTCGTCTCGGTCGACGATTGCGCCCGCAGCATGGGCCTGCCCGCCGGCATGTCACTGGTAGGTTTCGTCTTCCATCAGGGCTGGGCGGACCGCAATACCGCTGCACTGAACGGATTCCTGACCGCGGCGGCGGCGGCGGAGAACCTGCTGGCCACGTCGGACGCCGAATGGCAGCAGATCCGCCCGCTGATGAATGCCCCCCAGGAGCCGCTGTTCCAGCACCTGAAACAACGGTTCGTCGCCGGCATCGCCCATCCTTCGGCCGCGACACAGGAAACCGCCGCCCGGAAATTGTTCGATGTCCTGCTGCGAACCGGCGGCACACAGGCGACAGCAGGGCTCAAGCAGCTGCCGGACGGTATCTTCTGGCCCGCGCCCGCAGTTCATGGCTGACGCCGCCACCCTGCCGCGCAGCCCGCGTGTGTCTGCGCCTGGTATTAACCGCGCCGCGTCCCTCCTGGGTCTGGCGCTGCTCTGGTGGGTCGTTGCAAATGTTGCGGCATCGCCGCAGTTGCTGCCGGGACCGGTGGCCGTCCTGGGCTTCGCGTGGCAGGAGATCCGCAACGGTACGCTGCCATGGAATGTGGCCATCACCCTGGCCCGCGTCGTCGCCGCGTTCAGCGTGGCGATGATCGGCGGCGGCGTTGCCGGCTATCTGGCCGGCCGGTCGCGGCGGATGGATGCGCTGATTGATCCATGGGCCGTGGTGGCACTCAACCTTCCCGTGCTGGTCGTGGTCGTGCTGGCGTATATCTGGATCGGCCTGAACGATACGGCCGCCGTCCTCGCCGTGGCGATCGCCAAGGCGCCGACCGTCTTTGTCACCATCCGAGAGGGCACGCGCGCGCTGGACCGCGGCCTGGCGGAGGTGGGCGCCGTCTATCGCCTGCCCTACACCCGACGGCTGCGGCGAATCGAACTGCCGCAACTGATGCCGTTTGTCGCCGCCGCGTCACGCAGCGGCCTATCGATCACCTGGAAGATCGTTCTTTTAGTAGAACTTCTTGGCCGCCCGAACGGCGTTGGATTTGTGTTGAACATGTATTTCCAGAACTTCGACGTGACCGGAATCCTGGCCTACGGATTGACCTTCGCCGCCATTATGCTGGTGGTGGAAGTGGCGTTGCTGCAGCCGTGGGAACGGCACACGAGTGCCTGGCGCCGACATGCTTGAGGTGCGGATACGCAGCAAGACGTTCCGCCCCGCCAGGGGCGCCGAACGGCCGATCCTGCGCAACGTCGGGTTTGCCGCCGACGCGGGGGAAATCCTGGTGCTGCTGGGACCGTCAGGCATCGGCAAGAGCACCATCCTGCGTATCGCCCTCGGCCTCGATCAGGATTTTGACGGCAGTGTCCGCCGGCCGGACGGCAGGGTCGGCGTGATGTTCCAGGAGCCGCGGCTGATGCCATGGCTCTCGGTGGAGGACAACCTGCG
>DAICYU010000017.1:0-12943 GCA_027311485.1 Acetobacteraceae bacterium | reverse complement strand
GGCTTGTGCAACCGCATGGCGTCCCCCCGCCCGACATCGCGGCGCTGCTGGATGACGTGCTTCTGCCGCCGGTGCGGACGTTGATGCCCTCCGCACTGTCCCTCGGCATGGCTCGGCGCGTCGCCCTGGCGCGGGCGCTGGCCGTGGACCCGGAGATGCTGGTGCTGGATGAGCCGTTTGCATCGCTGGATGTCGGTCTCGCGGGCGCCCTGGGCATGCGGATCGCCGAACATGTCCGCCGCCGAGCAACCCTGGTGCTGCTGTCCACCCATGATGCCGGGCAGGCCCTGGCGATGGCCAGCCGCATCCTGGTAGTGGCGGGCCAACCCGCGACACTGCTTGCGGACATAGCGGTTCCGGATCATCGTGACAGCGCCGCCATTGGACGCCTGCACCAGGATTTGCTGACGCGGTTCACGTTCCTGGCGAGAACCGACCCCGGCGACGTCTCCAGCCCCCCCGCATAGCGGTAAGGTCATCATGCGCATATCCGTTGTTCCGCTGGCGTTCATTGGCAGCCTGGTCATATCAGGCGCATTCGGCGCAGAGCGCTACGTCGCCTTTAACGACACGACGTCCACGGTCTTCACCGGCGTCTACCTGGCGCCGCAGGGCACCGGGAACTGGGGACCGAATCAGGCGCTGAATGACAAGGACAAAGTCTGGGACTATAGTGAACGACTCACGCTGCGCGGCGTGTCGCACGGGCTGTACGACCTGAAGATCGTCGATCGATCCGGTCGGGCGTGCGTGAAGCATGGCGTCGATCTGCGAAAGGATACAACCTTCGACATCCGGGACGCCGACCTGCAGGATTGCAAGCCCTGACAGGGTCGTTGCACTCGATGCCAATGCCGGGCACCAGAGACGATCCCGCGCCGATCACCATGCCGGGATCGCAAGCCTTCCGCCGGACTAATTAACCGTTTCGCTTAGAACCGGTTAGGTTTCATCCGCGTTCCCTCCGCGTCAACTGCAGGGAGGCGAACCGATGAGCACGAGACACCTGATTTCGCGCGTCATACCGGGTGTTATGAGTCTGGCACTGTGCTGCGCACCGGCAGCCTTCGCGGCCACCGGATCGGCGTCCGGCGATACTTCCGGGCCAGCTGCGGGAAAGACCACGGTGCCGAACACCGCTGCCGAGAAAACCACGTCCAACATGAGCGGCAACACGGCCGCCGGGGCACCGGGCGTTAAGGGCAAGTCCGGCAGCGAGTCCGGTCATGCACCCTCCGGATCGGCGGGACACGGAACCAATCACTGATCGTAACGGTTCGGCACACCACGTTGCGGCGGTGATGGCGCGCTGGGTTGCAGCAGGCGTGGCACGTCCGGACCCACCGGACATGCCACGCCTGTGCTGATCAGCCCCGCTCTGTCGTCGGGTCTATCATCTTCTGCACTTCGGTGATCTTAGTTGCCGGGAATCCGCTGATTTCAGCATGCTTGCGGATCACGTCCTCGTCCTTGGCAAGATACACGCAAAATGTCTTGTCTGCCGCAACGAAGCTTTCCACCCATTGGATGTCGGACCCCAATTGACGCAGCGTTTCGTTCGACTTGGCCGCGGCGCCCTTAAGTTCTTCCTTCTGAAGTGTGCCGACCTTGGGAATATCGCGTTCGATGATGAAGCGGCGCAGGGCCATTGGATTTCCTCCTGTTATCAGTTGCGTTGCATCTGAAACCCGCCCCGTAATAAGGGGTTTCGTCAGAATGAGAGCCGAATCCCGCCATAAACTGCCAACGGTGGTGCCGGACTCAGGCTGCGGGTGTTGGTCGCACCAGGAGCCTGCGCGATCGGCACAGTGTTGGTCGGCGAGAACGTACCATAGGTCACGTAGTCGGCGTTGAACAGGTTTTGCACCAGCGCGAAGACCTGGATTTTTGGCGTTACCTGGTAACTTGTGTTGATGTTCACGACAACGTAGGGATTGGTCGGCGGCTGCAGGTTTGCCTCATCGCCAAACAGGTATTGTCCGCTGCTGAAAAGGCCGGAGAAGCCCAGCGTCCAGGCGTCCGTCATCATGTAATTCAGACCAAATTTCAGGGTATGCGCCGGCACGCCGGGCAATTGGTTGCCCGACTGCACCTGAATCTGGCCGTTGGCATTCGCGGCGGGGTTCAGCGGGCTGTCCAGCAACAGGGCGTTGCCAAACGTTGCCTGTGTGTAAGCGTAATTCAGCCACGCCTGGAAGCGAGCCGCCCGGAGTGTCACGCCGGCCTCGATCCCCTGCCGGCGGGTGCTGCCGACGTTCTGGAAGTAGCTGAAGCCAGGAATAGCGCTGGAAACGTAAAGAATGTCGTCATCGCTGATCGTGTGGAAAAAGCTGACATTCCAGTCCAGCGTCGCCGGACCGACAGGTTTGACGCGGCCCCTGAATCCCGCCTCGACCGTGTGCGCCACGACCTGCTTCAGGGATGGATCGCCGACGAAGAAGTTCGCCAACGTGCAAGGGCTTGCGGCACTGGCGCAGGACAGCTCCGCCGGCGTCGGCGCGCGGTTGGCTTCGGAAAAGCTGGCATACGTCGTCAGTGCCGGCAGCAGCTTGTAGGTCAGTCCGACACCCGGATTGAAATGGCTGAAGCTGTGCTGACCGGTCAGTGCCGAACCGTTTTGATCGTTCAGATTGAGCTGAGCGAAGTTCATCCGCCCGGAAACCGTGAGCGACAATTTCGTCGTGATATCGAGGACGTCGCTGATATAGGCGCCGTAGTATGCATTTGTCGTGCCCACGCGCACCGGGGCGATCGAACCGTCCGGCTGGTCCAGAACGAAGCCCGGGCCGGTGAACATGCGCTGGCTGGTGAGCCCGCCGATCTCGGAACTGGCCGAGAACGTGGTGACGCCGCCATCGAAACTGAGGCCACCGACGACCTGGTTGTGCAGGCCCAGGATGGTGCCCTCACGCGTCAACTGCACGGCGGCGCCGTAGCCGTTGGTATCCGTGGCCTGCAGATTAAGCTGGGAATACGGCCCGCCGGCCAGGAAATCGGGAACCGGCTGGCCGCTGGTGCCGAACGCGAGCGTATCGCCGTCGGTGCACAAATAGCCGGACAGCGTCGCGCAAGGCTGGGCGTTCGGCGTGTTGCCGTTCAGGATACGCGACGACAGATTGCTGTAGTAGATCAGGCTTTGCAGCGACGTGCTGTCCGAGATGTCCCAAGTGCCGGACAGGCTGAGCAGGGCATATTTGTTCGTGGTCAGATTGGGTCCGGTGAACATGGCACGCCGGTCGGCGGCCAGAAGGTCGATGGGCACCGTGCCAGGGCTGTTCAGCGCGTTGTCCGCCAGAACCATGTTCAGATGCAGTTCCGCCGCGGGACCACGCCATCCAATGTCTCCATAGAGCTGGCGGACGTCGGACGCGTTGAAGTCGCGCCAGCCATTGCTATGCAGGATGTTGCCGGCCAGGTATGTGGCGGTATCACCGCTTTTCTGGCCGTACTGGAATGAGCCGTCGATGGTGCCGAAGGAGCCGCCGTATGCCTCGGCGGTGGCGCCCTGGAAGGAAAACCCGTCCTTGAGCCGAATCGACAGTGACCCGCCCAGCGCGTTCAGGCCGAAGACCGGGTTTGATCCTTCCAGGTTCATCTGGTCGATGGCGAGGCTGGGGATCAGGTCCCAGTTCACCGTGTCGGCGAATGGCTGGTTGAACCGGACGCCGTTCAGGTAAACCGCCAGCCCTTGTGCGTTGCCTTCCAGCGGCGACGCGGAGAAGCCGCGATACATCAGGTTGGGCTGGAACCCGTTGCCCTGCGCTTCGTCCAGCGAAACGCCCGGGACCTGTTCATTCAGCGCGTCCAACGCGGTGGGAATGCCGGTGCGGTTGACGTCGCTGCCGGTCAGGACATTGGTCGTTGCCGGCACCTTGTTGCGGTCGAGACCGGTGCCAAGCAGCGGCGAGGCGCCGATGATGGTGACGGGTGGGGCGACGATTTCCTGGGCGTTCTGGTCCTGCGCACCCTGGGTCTCCTGCCCCTGCGCCCCCTGCCCCTGGCCCTGCGCGCCTTGCACGTCCTGGGCCTGCGCGGCCGCGCCAAGGCTTTGCGCAAGCAGCAGAGCCGACAGCAGGCCGATGGTCGAAAGCAGATGTGCGTTTCGGCGCCTGGGGGGCCATACGCCCAAACAGGCGTTCATGTCGCCGCTGAACGACGCAGGATGCCGCGGCATCCATCGCACGCGACCCCAAGGTTTACGCAGGTAGCCTCGATCATAATCCGGCCTTGCAGCCCGTACGTTTCAGGGTCAATGCACGGGACGGTGAGTTCCCGCAAGACAGTTCAAATAGCGGTGGGAGAAGCAGGCAACAGGCTCATGACACCCGCTCCGCCACATGCCGAGGAGCATGGCCAGCGTGCGGTGCGCTCTCGGCAGAGCTCGCCCGAATCGGATGGCAACCGCTTCACGGTACAGAGATTAAGCTAGATATTTAAGTTTTAAATCGCAAGTCAGCCGGCGACACGTAACCGCGGGGGCGCAGCCAAGCCCTCGGTCGCATCGGATCGAACCATGGACACGCCGCCTCCCCGCGATCTGACTCAACCCCCTGGTGAAACCCTTTCGCCTGAGCTTCGCGTCACGCCATCCAACGCGCATTACACGGTCCTGATCGTGGGTGGCGGCACCGCCGGGGTAACGGTGGCTGCCGCATTGCGCCGTCAGCGCCCCGGCCTGCAGCTCGCCATTGTCGAGCCATCCGAAACGCACGCCTACCAACCCGGCTGGACCCTTGTCGGCGGCGGCATCTTCACGCTCGGGCAGACCCAGCGGCCGGAAGCATCGCTGATCCCGCCCGGCGTGACCTGGATCAAGCAGACAGCCGCCGCCTTCCACCCGGATCAGAGCGTGGTCGCACTCGCCGATGGCCGACGCATCGGCTACCGGATCCTGGTCGTCTGTCCGGGGCTGCAACTCGACTGGGACAAAATCGACGGGCTGCGGGACACTCTCGGGCGTAACGGCGTGTGCAGCAACTATGCCGCGCCCTATGCCGACTACACCTGGCACTGCATCAGCGCGTTCCGAGGCGGTTCGGCGCTGTTCACCCAGCCCGCCATGCCGATCAAGTGCGCCGGCGCGCCGCAGAAGATCATGTACCTCATGGCAGACCGCATACGCCGCCGCGGCCAGCTCGCGAACAGCCAGTTCTCGTTCTGCCTCTCAGGTGACGCGCTGTTCGGCGTGCCGTTCTTCGTGCCCCCCTTGCAGCAGGCCATCGACAGCTATGGAATCCAGGTTAACTATCGGCACGATCTCAAGGCCATAGACGGCCCGTCGCGCACGGCGGTATTCAGCGCGCGAGGACCGGATGGCGACACGCGGGAAGTCGCACGGCGCTTCGACATGATCCACGTGACGCCCCCGCAAAGCGCGCCCGACTTCGTCAAGCACAGCCCACTTGCCGATGCGAACGGTTGGGTGGACGTCGATCCCGCAACGCTCCGCCACGCCCGCTATGCCAACATCTTCTCACTCGGTGACGCCTGCTCGGCTCCCAACGCCAAAACCGCAGCCGCGGTAAGGATGCAGGCGCCCGTCGTCACCCGAAACGTGCTGGCAACGCTCGCAGGACAACCTCTGCCGGCATCCTACGATGGCTATGGCTCGTGCCCACTGACCGTCGCCCTCGGCAAGATCGTGCTCGCCGAGTTCGCCTACGGCGGCAAGGTGACGCCAAGCTTTCCCCTCGATCCTCGACGGCCGCGCCGGTCGGCATGGCTGCTGAAGACCAAATTCCTGCCCTTTCTCTACTGGAACATCATGCTGAAGGGCAGTGAACTCGATATTGGTCATCGGGAGCGCCATTTCGCCGATGCTGCATAGGCCATCCACACAATGTCCCGCCAATATCGGCCGGCATGCTTGACCCCGTCCGTGCCACGAGACTTTCATAGGAAACGATGATGCCTGCTGCCTTTGGTGGTGACCGGCTTCCATGAAACCGGGATCAGCAGTACCGAGCAGGAGGATTACCCTGCGCGGCGGCGCAACGGGCGCGGCGTGTCGCCGTGAAATGGCGCCCGACATGGTGACCGACATGACGCCCGACATGGCGCCCGTCAGGGGCGGCAGGCGAAGCGCGTTGTTTCCATGAACGCCCTGGTCCTGATCGCCTTGCGGCGGCCGCTGACATTCGTTGTCCTGGCGCTGCTCATCCTGCTGTTCGGTGGCCGCGCCGTGCTGACCACGCCTACGGACGTATTCCCCAACATCGGCATCCCGGTCGTCGCGGCAGTCTGGACCTACAATGGGCTGATGCCCGAGGACATGTCAGGCCGCGTCGTCTATTACTACGAACGCGCGCTGACGACTGTGGTCAGCAACATCGAGCATGTTGAATCGCAGTCGGTTTACGGCTTCGGCGTCGTCAAGGTGTTTTTCCACCCGGGAACGGACATCAACGCGGCGCAGGCGCAGATCGCCGCGGTGTCACAGACCGTGTTGAAGCAGATGCCCACCGGGATCAGCCCGCCACTCATCCTGGTTTACAACGCGTCCAGCGTGCCGGTCATGAACCTGCAGATTTCCGGACAGAATGTGCCGGTTCAGCGGTTGCAGGATCTGGCCCAGAATTTTATCCGCCCGTCACTCATCAAGGTGCAAGGTGCCGCCGTGCCACTGCCGTATGGCGGAATCCCGCGCTATGTGCAGGTGGATCTCGACCAGAAAAAGCTGCTGGCGCATGGCCTGTCCGGCACGGACGTGCTCGCGGCGCTGGACAAGCAGAATGTCGTCGTTCCCGCCGGTGACCAGAAGATCGGCCACATCGACTATCTCGTGACGACGAATGCGGCGCCCCTCAATGTCGAAACGTTCAACGACGTGCCGATCAAGCGGGTCGGCAACGCCACCGTCTACCTGAGAGACGTTGCATTCGTGCACAATGGCGGGCCGCCCCAGGTCAACATGGTGCTCGTCAAGGGGCAGCAGGCCGTGCTTTTGCCGGTGCTGAAAACCGGCAACGCATCGACACTTGCCGTGGTCGCCGGCATCAAGAAGATGCTGCCCCAGCTTCAACAAACACTTCCCGACGGGGTCAAGATCACCGTCCTCAATGATGCGTCGGTGTTCGTGCGTCAGTCGGTGGTGGACGTGGTGCGGGAAATGGGGATTGCCGCGGCGCTCACCGGCGTCATGGTGCTCGTATTTCTCGGCAGTTGGCGCTCCACGCTGATCGTCGCGACCTCCATTCCACTCTCCATCCTGTGCTCCATTCTCGCACTCTCCTGGCTGGGGGAGACGATCAACGTCATGACGCTGGGTGGCCTTGCCCTGGCGGTGGGCATTCTGGTGGATGACGCCACGGTGATGATCGAGAACATCACCACGCATCGTGAGGAGGGGCAGCCGCTGCACGAGGCGATCGTGGACGCCGCCAACCAGATCGTCATCCCGACATTCGTCTCCACGCTTTGCATCTGCATCGTCTTTCTGCCGCTGCTCAGTCTCAGTGGAGTCTCCGGCTACCTGTTCCTGCCGCTCGCCGAAGCCATCGTCTTCGCCATGATTGCGTCCTTCATCCTGTCGCGAACGCTGGTGCCGACCATGGCAGCCTACCTGCTGCGCCATGAAAAGGTGCATGGCGCACCGGATGCCGGCCCATCCCCGCGCAACCCGTTCAGCCGCTTCCATGCCGGGTTCGAACAGCGGTTCGCGGCATTTCGTGAAACCTATCGCCGAGCACTGGAATGGGCGGTGCGCCGCCGCGGCCGCTTCGTTGCCGGGTTCCTCGCCGTTATCGTCGCCTCGCTCGGCCTGCTGTTCTTTCTCGGCCGCGATTTCTTTCCATCCGTGAATGCCGGCGAGATCGACCTGCACATGCGCGCGCAGGCCGGAACGCGCATTGAGGACACCGCCAAATTGGCCATGCAGGTCGAGCAGGCGATCAAGGATATCCTCCCCGGCAAGGTCGCCTCGGTGTCCGAGAACATTGGGCTGCCGATTGCGGGGGTGAATCTCGCCTACTCGAACACGGGAACGATCGGGCCGGCCGACGCCGACTTCACCGTGACGCTGGCCAAAGCGGACGCCCCGACCGACCGGCTGGAATACGCGCTGCGGCAGGAGCTGCCAAAGCGCTTTCCCGGTGTGGTCTTCAGCCTTCTGCCTGGCGACATCACGGCGAAAATCCTGAATTTCGGCCTGCCCGCCCCGATCGACGTGCAGGTCATCGGACGTGACCAACGGGCGAACATGGCCTATGCACAGCAGATCCTCGGTCGGATCAAGCGGGTTGTCGGCATCGCCGACGCGCACATCCAGCAGGAGCTCGATCAGCCCACGCTCAGGATCGTCGCGAACCGATCCTACGCGCTCGACACGCAGTTGACCGAACGTGACATCGCCCAGAACGCGCTCATTACCCTGTCCGGCAGTGGGCAGGTGCAGCCGAACTACTGGCTCGATACCAAGAACGGCGTGTCATACCTGATCAATGCCCAGACCCCGCAGCCGCAGATGGACAGCATGGGCGCGCTGGAGACGACCCCGATCAGCGGCTCCGGCGTCGCCGGCACGCAGCTTCTGGGTGCCCTGGGCGGCATCGAGCGAACCGGCAGCGCCGAGGTCGTGTCGCACTACGACATCGCACCGGTGATCGACATCTACGCCGCCAATCAGGTGCGTGACCTTGGCGGTGTGTATGACGACGTCAGCCGGATCGTTGCGGAAACGACAAAGCAGGTCCCGCATGGATCGCATGTCGAAATCCGCGGCCAGGCGACAACCCTGGCGAGCGCCTACGCGCAACTGATCGGCGGTCTCGGCGTGTCCGTCGTGCTGGTTTACCTGGTCATCGTGGTGAATTTTCAGTCCTGGCTGGACCCATTCATCATCATCACGGCCCTGCCGGCGGCAGTCGCAGGCATCGTCTGGAGCCTTTTCGTCACGCATACGCCTCTGTCCGTGCCCGCGCTGACAGGCGCGATCATGTCCATGGGAACGGCGACGGCCAACTCGATCCTGGTCGTATCCTTCGCGCGTGACCGGCTCGCGGAGCACGGTGACGCGGTGCGGGCCGCGGTGGAGGCTGGCTACGCCCGGTTACGGCCTGTTCTGATGACTGCTCTCGCCATGATCATTGGGATGCTGCCGATGTCGCTGAGTAATACCGAGAACGCGCCGCTTGGCCGAGCCGTGATGGGCGGCCTGGCACTGGCCACGGTCTCGACCCTGCTGTTCGTTCCGGCGGTCTTCGCCATCATTCACCGCAGGGCCGCGGCCGGAAAGGGGCACGAGCAGGCCAGTCCATCCGACGACGGTCTGGCGGCGTCACCATGATGGGCACGGGAATGCGCGCAGCGGTGCGACCGGACACGAAGACCGACGCAGCAGGGCGCAACGGCCGAACGTCCCGGGCGGTCGTGATCCTGATCGCGCTTGTGATCCTGCTGATCGCGCTGGTCATTGCGGAAGGCATTCTCAGCCGCAGGAACATCGAAATGTCCCTGGCCCGCGTGACGGAAGTGGAAGCGGTGCCCAATGTCGCCCTGGTTTCACCGGAACGTGGACCGGCGACGCGGTCTCTGGACCTGCCGGGGACCCTCGCGGCGTGGTATGAGGCTCCTATCTACGGTCAGGTCACCGGCTACGTCAGCCATTGGTACACCGATTACGGCGCGACCGTGCACAAGGGCGAGGTGCTTGCCACCGTTGAGACGCCTTATCTCGATGAGCAACTCGGCAAGGCAAAGGCCAATCTCGCGGTGGCGCAGGCGCGGTACAAGCTCGCGGTCACGACAGCGCGGCGGTGGCAACGGCTTTCCGGGACAGACGCCGTGTCGCAGCAGGAAGTTGACGTCTACACCGCCGATGCGGAGGCAAAGAAAGCTGAAGTACAGGCCGCCGAGTACAATGTCAGGCGCTTTGAGGCGCGCGAAGGCTTCAAGACCCTGGTGGCCCCTTTTGACGGGATCGTGACGGCACGCAATACCGATGTCGGTTCCTACGTCGACTCCGGCGGCGGTAACACCAGCAACAGCGAAACCGGTGGACAGGGACACCCCTCGGCGCTGTTTCGGGTCGCAGACGTGCACAAAATGCGGATTTTCGTCTCGGTCCCGCAGGATTATGCGGTTCATATAAAGCCGGGCATCACCGCGACGGTTTCACTCGGCCATGACCATGGCCGGACGTTCAAGGCCGACGTTCTGACCACAGCACGGGCGGTCACGCCGGCCTCCCGGACCGTTGTCACCGAGCTGACAGCCGACAATGCCGACGGGACGCTTTGGCCCGGCGCCTATGTGACCGTCTATTTTTCGGCACCGACCGACGACACGATGCTCGTGGTGCCGGCGCAGGCCCTTCTGTTCCGCTCCGAAGGATTGCTGGTTGCCCTGGTCGGCCCTGATAACAGAATTCATCTGCAGAAGGTCGTTGCGGGGCTGAACTTTGGTGCGAAGGTGCAGGTGACCGAAGGCCTGAAGCCCACCGACAGGATTGTCGCAAACCCATCCCAGGGCCTGCAGGAGGGGGAACTGGTGCATGTGGTCCAGCCTGCTGCACCACCGCCATCAAAAGCCGCCCAGGACGGCAAGAAGGCGTAGCACCCCTCGATTCCTGCCGGATCAGAGCCGGCCCGATAAGAGCCGGCCCGATAAGAGCCGGCATGTCGCTCCGCCAAACGTGAGGCAAACCAGACCCGACAAGCAGCGTCTATCATACATGCCTCATGAATGATGGAATTTCTGTTTCTATGGTTGGTGAAATCGACCCGGCGACGCTTGAGGCACGGGCAGCGGAGGCTGAAACCTTTCTCCGCTCGCTCGCCAGCCGCCACCGCCTGATGATCCTGCGCCGACTCACCGAAGGTGAATGTTCCGTCGGAGAATTGGTTCGCTGTCTTGGCCTGACGCAATCCAACCTGTCCCGGCACCTGGCGATGCTGCGGGAGGAAGGCCTGGTCGCCACAAGACGCGAGGGCGTGGTCATCCATTACCGCATCGCGTCCGCTCGGGTCCGCCCGATCCTGGCCGAACTCTGCCGGCTGTTCTGCGCGCCGGAACAGCCCCCTTCCCCGCTCTGCGAAGGCGTTTAGCATGCAACACTTCACCCCGGTCGCAGCCACCCTGGGCGGTACCCTGATCGGCCTGTCCGCCGCAATCCTTTGGCTTGGCGACGGACGCATCGCCGGCATCAGCGGCATCGTCGGCCCTATCGCCGGCGGCACAGGCAGCCGTTCAGAATGGACCTGGCGGCTGGCGTTCCTGCTGGGATTGATTGCCGCCCCCCGGATCTATGAACTGGCCGCTGGCAGGGCGCCGCGGATCCTGCTCTCGTCCGATCCGCTGCTGCTGGTCGTCGCCGGCCTGCTTGTCGGATTCGGCGCTCGGCTTGGCGGCGGCTGCACCAGCGGCCACGGCGTTTGCGGGCTGGCCCGCCTGTCGCCACGCTCGATCACCGCCACCGTCCTGTTCACGGCCAGCGCGGCGCTGACGGTGTTTCTGACGCGGCATCATTTTGGGATCTGACGGATCATGCCTCGTCTCATCCTCGCCCTGATCGCCGGTGCCCTGTTTGGCCTCGGGCTCACCATCTCGCAGATGATCAATCCGGCAAAGGTGCTGGGCTTTCTCGATTTCGCCGGCAACTGGGACCCCAGCCTCGCCTTCGTGCTGGCATCCGCGGTGGCCGTGGCCGCCGCCGGGTTTGCGCTCGCGCGCCGTCGCTCCGCGCCGCTGCTGGACTCGCGTTTCGTCGTCCCGTCCAAAACCCATCTGGACGGGCGCCTGCTGACCGTAGCGGTATTGTTCGGCATCGGCTGGGGCCTGATTGGCTATTGCCCCGGCCCCGCCCTGGCGTCCCTCAGCGTGGGCGGATTGGGTTCCGGTATTTTCGTCATTGCCATGCTGGTCGGGATGTTCGGCTTTGTCGTGCTGGACCGGCGCCTGACTCGAACCTCGAACCGCAGGTAGCGCAGGATCATGCAAGCAGCTCTGGCCATCCTCTCCGGCGCGCTGGTGGGCTTCTCCCTGGGCCTGATCGGCGGCGGCGGTTCCATCCTCGCCACGCCGCTGCTGCTGTATGTGGTGGGTGTAAGGAACCCGCACGTGGCGATTGGCACCGGCGCACTGGCCGTCGCGGTCAACGCCTTCGCCAATTTTGCCGCCCACGCGCGGTCCCGCACGGTGCGCTGGCGCAGCGCGGCCATCTTCGCGGTCGTCGGCGTGGCCGGTGCCGCGGCCGGGTCCTCGATCGGCAAGGCCTTCAATGGAAAGCGGCTGCTGTTTCTGTTCGCCATTCTGATGGTCGTTGTCGGTGTCCTCATGCTGCGGCGACGGCACGATTCCACCGCGGCTGACGGAACCGAACGCCTTACCGGCGCGGTCATCGCGAAGATCGCCGGAGCCGCCGTCGTGGTGGGCGCGCTGTCCGGCTTCTTCGGTATCGGCGGCGGCTTCCTGATCGTTCCGGGCCTGATCTTCGCAACCGGCATGCCGATGATCAACGCGGTGGGATCGTCATTGCTGTCAGTCGGCAGCTTCGGCGTCACGACCGCGATCAATTACGCGATGTCGGGATTGATCGCCTGGGCGCTCGCCGCCGAGTTCATCGGCGGGGGCGTCATTGGCGGCGTCCTTGGCATGCGCCTTGCGCTACGCCTGTCCGGCCAGCGCGGCACCCTGACGCGAATCTTCGCCGGCCTGATCTTCGTCGTTGCTGCATACATGCTCTACCGCAACGCCGCGGCCCTGGGCCTGTGACAGCAACCGCGCAACCAAGAGGAGCAGCAAATATGCAGGCGCCGCTGGTGAATGGCTTTTTCGACAAACGGACGTTCAGCGTGCAGTACGTGCTGGCTGATCCGCGCACCCGCCACTGCGCGATCATCGACCCGGTGCTGGATTTCGATGCCAACGCCGGTGCCACGGCTACGTGGTCGGCTGATGAAATCCTGTCCTACATCCGCGATCAGGGGTTCACCCTGCAATGGATCCT
>DAICYU010000179.1 GCA_027311485.1 Acetobacteraceae bacterium | reverse complement strand
GGCTGTGTCGAAGCCAGCAATTCACCGACTGCTGCTGCGCGGGTCGTGCCGGATTGGCTGATGGGAACCGTATCTGCGGCCGTAACGTTGGTGGCGACGGGCAGTTGTGATATCGTTGGCATGTCGTTCTCTGTTGCTCCGTCTGACTATTCGGGCTTACGCGCTCACCGGCGTGCCGGAGCAGGAAGAGATCCATCGTCTGCCATCGAAGAAAACCTCGACACCCGTGCCGGCGCCGGGCGGTTCGCCGGGTTTCAGCCCGTTCGATGCGAACGCTTTGGCACCAGCGCTCATGCCACCGGGAAGCGTGGCAACCGTATAGGACGGCAGGACGATCGGGCCTGAAAAGTAAGGCGATACGGCGTTTGTGCGAAATATTTCCCGCCAGGCGCCAGCGCCGTCGGACACGATGTGATAGCGGTCGTTCGTGTGCAGCGTGATCGGGCCGGCGTCGATCGAATCCTGCCCCAGCGGGACGATGCCCACCGGTCCGGCACCGAGCGCCGAGAAGGTAAAACCGGTTCCCGCGGCAACGGTGCTTGCGGCTGGAAGCGTGAGCGTGAACGGTGAGGACCCGACCAGAAAAAGGATGTTTCCGGCAATATAAGCCGGAACGTTCGTGGAACTGCCGAATACGTTCTGCCATCCGACGGTGATTCCACGGCCGACCGGAAATGACATGATGCCATCATACCAACGCAGAGTATTGGTGACGGAGTCGTATTGCAGCCGCTTGGTGTTGCCGGCCTCGAACGCGATTGCCTGACCCGCGGCCATCCGAAGTACCGGCGCATTGTTGATCTGCTGGGCGTTTGTTGTATCCAGCACCGCCGAAGAGAATGGCAGGTTGATAGCGAAAATGGTCTTGGCGCTGCCGGACGCGCCGGCATTCAGCCATACGCCAATGACGTTCGAAATCTCCACCGCGGGACCGGATGTGTTGGCCTGGCCAACAACAAGGCTTTGGATCGTCCGTGTGTTCGCATCATCAAGGCCATTGCCGAACCAGTCCATTTCAACCGTGAGGCTGGCGCCGGTAATGCTAGACGGCTGACCGGTGGCATCGCGATACTCGAGGCATGCCGCCCAGATTTGCGGCTGCGGAAGCTGCTGACCTTGTGGCCCGGTGGTCGCGCCTTGGCGGACGGCCTGGATATACCGGCTGACGTGCTGCGCGGGTGCCGAGCCGTCAGGTGTTTGTATGCCCGCCCAGATCAAGCGATCCAGGCCGTTCCAGACAAAGTTGGCCGGACTGTTGTAGATAATCGTGTCCGCACGGGTGTTGGTAATGACAGTGGGCGTGCCGCCAGTGTGATTAACGATGTATGCCGAATGCTGCACTGCGAAGTCAGTCGGTTGCGACGCACTTTGAGAGGTGGTTACGCTGGCGGCGCTGTTTCCGGCGACGAACCCGGGCAACGAGAGCGATGCCGGACCACCGTCGGTTGGTATTGCCGTAGCCAGTGGTGTTCCATCGGGCAGCACCGTACCGTCGACGACCCATTTCACGCGCTTCGTCAAGGACACGCCCCAGCCGCCCGGCTGTTGCAGCACGGTTGTCCCGTTCGGAACATAGATCACGCTGCCAGCCGGCGCGGCTTCGTAGGCCGCCTTAAACGCGGCGGTGTCGTCCGTGGTGCCGTCCAGCTTCGCGTTGTAGGGCGGTAGGCAGACATTGATGACGCGTTCCGCGTTCGGATTTGCGTCAACGTAAGACTTCGTCGCCGCCTGCAACGGCGTGGTTGGTGCGCCCGCCAATGTCAGTGGCCCTGCCATGCTGCCACCCGCCTGGGCAAGCGAGCCGGCAATCTGCCCGTCGACGTAAAGCTTGGTCGCTGCATGCGCCGGAGCTTGGGGTGCGCCCGCAAGCGACAAGATCCCGGTGAGAGAGCCGCCGGCAAGCGGCAGTGCCGTACCGACCGCGGCATCGACGTAGTGTTTGGTGGACGCCTGCAAGGGGACGGTTGGATCGGCGCTGAGGTAAAGTGATCCCGTCAGGCTGGCTCCGGCGCGGGAAACCAGTGTCTGTGATTGGGCATCCACGTACCCCTTGGTGGCGGCCTGGTATGGTGCTGACGGATCGCCGGCGAGTGTGAGTGCGCCCGTCAGCGTGTCGCCCGTCCGCAGCAGGTGCGTGTCGCTATATCGCTTGGTGACCGCCTGCAGGGGCGCGACAGGATCGCCCGCCAGATAAACCATCCCCCCGAAGCTGCCCCCGGACTGAAAGGCTCCGGTCAGGACCGCGTTGTCCACGTAAGCCTTTGTGGCAGCGTGCAGGCCAGCGGCTGGGGCCGCGTTCAGGACCAGATAGCCGGTCAGCGAGTCTCCATTCCGGGATATCTTCGTGTCGGCGTATTGCTTGGTCGCCGCCTGGAGAGCGGTGGCAGGGTCGGAGGCCAGCAACAACGCGCCGGTCATGGAGCTGCCGCCGCGGGCCACCGCCGTGCCGATCTGGCCATCGACGTAGCCCTTACTGGCGGCATGCAGGCTCTGTGTCGGGTTGCCGACGAGGGTGAGGGAACCCGTCAGTGTATCCCCGGCCCGGAGCACGCGCTGATCAACGTATTGCTTCGTCGCCGCCTGGCCATTGAAGGTCGGGTCTGATGCAAGAAGCACGGCACCCAGCATGGTACCGCCAGCCAGCGGCAGCGACGTTGCCACGGTGCCGTCGACATAGCCCTTCGTGGCCGCGTCCAGTTGGGCGGCAGGAGCACTGGCCAGGACAAGCGTGCCGGTCATGCTATCGCCGGCACGCGACAGCTTGAGATCCGCATACTGCTTTGTCGCGGCCTGCTGAGGCGATGTCGGATCACCCGCAAGGACCAGCGGCCCACCCAATGAACCCCCGCCAATGGACAGCCGTGTTGCCGATGCCGTGTCGACATAGGCTTTGGTCGCGGCATCGTTGGCACCCAGCGGGGGACCGGCGAGCAGAAGTTCTCCGGACATGGAGCCGCCCGTAAGCGGCAGGGTCGCCGTGATCCGCTCATCGACGTAGCCCTTGCTTGCTGCATCGAGCGGCTTGAGCGGGTTCGTCGCGAGCGACAGCGTGCCGGTCAGGGAACCCCCGGAAACCGGCAACAGGTCAGCGATCAATGTCGACAATGGCTGCGCGGTGACGGCGCCATTCGGCCGGACGGTGGCGAGTGAAACGTCGACGTTTCCGGCCGCCGAAATACCACTCAGCAGTTGCCGGTATGTCACGGCTACGTTGGTGCCGTTCTGTGCCATGGCAATCAGATCGGACGGTGCCGGGACGGTTCCCGCCGGCTGTGCGCCAAGGCTGAACGGTGCGGCGGTCGCCGACAATGTCGCGCCGCTGAGAACAAGATTTGCGCCGACTGTCACGGCGGATGGTGTTCCGTTGCCCGTCGCGACGCCACCGAGCAGGGTGCCGACTGGGACGGAAATCTGTGGCTGAACCCCATTCAGGACTTGGGCGCGGGTTATCTTGCGGGCGATTCCGCCCTGGCTGACGATGAACTCATCCGAGTCAGCGGCGGAAGTGGCAGGTGCCAGTTGATCGATTGTAGGCACAAAAATCTCCAGTCGTCATTCGCTGCCGAATGCAGTCGGCCGAACGCGGACCTTGGGGATGAAGGAAAAGACTGGAATCAGCTGGAGAGAACCGGATTTCCATTCTGATCAGTAATCACAACGCCGGTTGCGGTGATGATCGCGTTCGGCGGCACCGTAGGCGACGACAGCATCAGCACAGGAAGCAGAACACTACGTTCCAGAAACCGTCCGCTGATCGTCGCGATGCTGAGTGTCACAGTATAAACGGTACCGGCCTGTCCTTGGGTCAGCCAGAGGACAATTCTTGTGCCGTCGGTTGTCGTGCTCTGAACAACAACGTCACCTGGATTGGACGGCGAAACGCTCACGTCAAGTGTTGCGACGGCGTCGCTATCGTTTCCCAGAACGGCAGGACTGATATCGATAATATAATCCAGAATATCGCCGGGATCTTTAGCCGGCCAGCTGAGTGGCGGCGGTGCGACCGCGACACTGCCGCGCGGTACCGGAACAAAGGAGTCGAGCGTTACCAGACGCGCGTTGCTGGGTTTCCACACGTGGTTGGCAGGAGTGGGCATCGGAGCGGGCTCTTGGAACGAGGCGTTGCGGAGGGATGGACAGGAAGATGGGTGACCGAGGTCACCGGGCGGCCGTCACCAGCGCACCACGACCAGACCGCCGCTGCCGGCGCCGCCGTTGAAGGCGGTATTGCCGCTGGCGCCTGTGCCGGCGCCGCTTGCGCCTCCTCCTGGAAAGTAGCCGGTGTTTCCGACGCCACCGCTATTCTGTGTGCCACCGAACGGAGCGGCGCCTCCCATTCCGCCCTGGTTCAGGATGCCGGCCTGTCCGGCGGACCCGTTGAAGTTCACATCGCCCCCCACGCCGACGCCGGGCGGGGTGGCGCCGTTTTCGGGCGCGATCGGGGTTGAGAGGTAATTCAGGCTTCCGCCAGTGGCGCTGACGAATTGGCCGAAGTTGGAAGTGCCGCCCGGACCCGGAAGCGCGCCCGTGGTCGTCCCCGCTGCGCCGCCGGCGCCGATGACCACCGGAATGCTCTGGCCCGGGATCAGCCCGGTCACCAGTTTTCGTGCATAGCCGCCGCCCGCGCCGCCACCGCTTGGAAGTCCCGAAACCGATGCGTAGGAGCCGGAACCGGCACCCCATACCTCGACTTCGGCCTGCGTGACCCCGGCTGGCACGATGAAGTCGCCGCTGACGCTAAAGCTCTGCACGCCCGATGCGACGCCGGGGCGGAGCGATGGCAGCTTCCAGGGCAGGAACGGCGCCGTGGGTATGACTGCGATATTCGTTGCGGTGACCTGGGTCTGCCCAAAAGCGACGGTTATCTGATACAGTGCGATCCAGCCGGCATCGGCGGCTGGTGTGGCCTGGCTGCCGCTGTTGGCCGGCGATCCTGCTTTAAGTTGAAACTGCACCGTCTGTGCCCGCAACGTGTTCTGCGCGACGCCCGAATTGCCCGGACCGCTGAACGATTGCGCCGGATTGCTGGCATTGTAGTAGGGCAACGCCAGCGGGTTTGTGTCAGACTCCAGAAACGACGCCTCGATCAGATAGTTGATCGCCTGGCCGCTGCTTGTCGGTGCAACCAACGTGAACGACGAAGTGCCGGTATTGATGCCCATTTTCACGACCGAGCCAATGGAATCGGCCGCAATGGAGCCGTAGGCGAGAAGATCGATGGGGCCAAACTGCGTCAGGCTGCCGGGTCCGACTGTCACGTTCATGGACGGTGGTGAGGTCGGCTGGCACGCCAGTCCATCCGCAACGGCATTCGTGCCAAGCGCTGCCTGGGCGAGAAAGCCGATCGCAATCATGGTGTTTCTGTTAATCGACAGGAGATCGGTGTCCAGCGGTATGCTGCCCGGATAGACGATATTACGGTCCATGATGAAATGCGTCCTGGTATTTTAAGTAATACGGAGCCAGGCAGTTGCGTTGACCGGCAAAAGCCGCCGAACCTGCCATTCAATCTCCCCGTCTGAAATACTGCCGGGGAGTTCGGCGAGATCAACATAGCCGAGTTGTCCCACGCCATAGCCGCCGAACGTGCAGCCGTAGCCGGACAGGTTGCTGATCCCGGGCGTCGCCGGGCGAGTGACGGTGATGAATAGCTGATAGGGCAGCGCGAGACTTCCCCATCCGCCCGCCTGACCGTACGCAACAGGCGGGGCACTGCCGGTCAGAGCGGTCTTGAGAGATCCGTAGGCGCCGGTGTCGGCGCAACGGGCAGGCTCAAATAGCCGCGGTGCCGAACCTGTCAGGTCGGTCAGTCCCGATACCAGTGCTGGCCGTGTGGCGGCTTCCTGAAACAGCGTTCGCCTGATCCGATCCCGAAAGGCAAAATCCGGCTCGCCCGGCCGTCGTGCCAGACCGCTTCCAAAATAATCGAGTGCGAACAGATCAAGCCATGAATCGGTTGCGCTTAGCAGTCGGGACTGCGTGATGACATAGCTGATCAGCCCGTACAACCAAGTCCACGGTGTCGCGAGTGCTGCCAGCAAAGCGTTGAGGTTTGGCGCCTGGTCGGCAAACCAGCCTTTGGGTATAACTGCCCTGAGCCGCCCCGCAATGTCGGCGATATCACCCAGCATTGACAGTGACCGTGATCTGGCCGGCTTTGATGACTGTCCGTGGGGGACAGGCAAGATCGGTCGAACCACCATTGAGCTGTAGGCTGCTGACATTCGTCACGGCCGCCCCTGCAGCATAGGCTTGCTGGGCAACCCGCGTCACCGATGCAATGGCGCCAATCGGAAGGCCATTCAGATAAGCCGACACGAGCTGCCGGATCGCCGTCGTGCATTGTGACGAATACTGGGAGGGAGTCGCATTGCTGCCAAGTGCAACAGTCATTTGCACGTTAACCGGCAGAACCTGTGGCGCAATGACAGAGTACGTCGTGCCGACCGGCCGCACAGCCTCCACCGCGCTGGCGACGGACGACAGAAGGGTGGTTGATGGATAGCCACTGCCGTCATCCACCATGACCAGGAAAGACCCCGGGGAGACGCTGCCGTCCGCTGCTGCGTTTTCCTCCACCAGGATATTCAGGTTCTGCTGAACCGCAACGACGGCACTCTCAACGGACAGCAAGGTTGCCCGGGACAGGCTGCCCAGATAGTTTTGAAAGCGCAGCCGAAAGGCGTCATCGGTTTCGGCGTCCTGCCCGTTTGAAAAACCCGCCGGATTGGCCACCTGATCGACCCCGGGCAGTGACGAGGCGATTATCGTGACAGTGTTCGCCAGCACGTTGCCGGCAGAGCCGTCCGTCAGGCAGATGACGGGCAACGTCGCCGCCGTTATACCGGCTGGAATCAGGTAAGTGTTGGACGCGACTTGCCACGTGGACAGGGTCGTGTCGGCCGTAACCGAAAAGCTCAATGTGGTGTCCGCGGTCTTGACGATCGTCCCGATCGGGACTGACGCGGGCAGGCTGTTGGTGAAGCGCGAAAACGTCACCAGCCCTGTGGCGGCGCAGGCAGGCAGACGGGTGAGCCCGAAATCGTTCATCCAGGTATCAAGGTCGCTTCCGGTTGCTGTTGCGGCCCTTGTCGTTCGGAGCACTTGCAGGATCAGCCACTGCAGCCACAATGCGACCGAAGCATTCGCCTCGAACAGGGCGCGAATGACCGACCCGACGGAGACATCCAGAAGTGCGCCGGCCGAACCTTGCAAGGTGGCCGTCATATCCTGGAGAAGCTGGGAAAATCCCTTGAGACTCAGGTTCATGACAAGGGATTGGCCGGCGTCGTGATGGCGACCGATACCGGAGCAAGCGATGCCGGATCGGCATAGGTGATGTTGGCTGTCACGATCCCGTTGGCCTGGTCGGTCACCACCGCGGAAACCGCCGGGGGAGGGCTGGCCGGAACCGCAGTCTCCAACAACATCTGCGATCGGATGACGGCTTCAATGCCATCTGGGTCGGCAGGGATGCCAACAAACAGTCCGAGCGAAGCGCCATAATCAAGCTGCCAGATGTAGTCACCTGCGTTCGTCAGCAAGCGGCGGCATATACGCTGTGTCAGGACATCCGCGTCCGTTGCCGTTGCCAGATCGCCGCCAGGTCCGGCGGAGACGTCGGAACCCCAGTCAAGGGAAATGTCGATCATTAGGCTGGATCCAACGGCGTAGGAGTACCGGTCTCGCCGCTTGGCCCGATCGGGTGTGTATGGACATTGTAATGGCCGCGCAGGCCCGAAAGCGCCCCTGAGCGGTCATAAATGTCGCCAT
>DAICYU010000178.1 GCA_027311485.1 Acetobacteraceae bacterium | reverse complement strand
CGTCAATGTCGCCCTGTCGTCGATTCAGCAGAGCCTGCACGCGAGCCCGGCGGAACTGCAACTGGTCATCTCCGGCTATGCCTGCGGCTACGGCGTGTTCCTGATCACGGGCGGGCGCCTGGGTGACCTGTATGGCAGGCGCCGCTGCTTCCTGATTGGCATGGCGGCGTTCTCGCTGGCCAGCCTGGGCTGCGGCATCGCCACGTCGCCGGTGCACCTGGTTCTGGCCCGCATCATCCAGGGTTCGGCCGCGGCCCTGCTGCTGCCGCAGGTGCTGGGTTCTATTCGCACCCTGTTCCCGAATGAGCGGGAGCTGGCCCGGGCCATGAGCGCCTACGGCATCATGATGGGCATGGCCGCGGCCATCGGCCAGTTCAGTGGTGGCGCGCTGATCCAATGGAACCCGTACGGGCTGGGCTGGCGCATCATCTTCCTGCTTACGGTGCCGGTCTGTGCCGCCACCCTGGTGCTGGCCTCCCGCCTGGTCCCGGAGACCGCCGGCACGCGGAACGTGCGCCTGGACCTGGGCGGCGCGGCCCTGATGTCGCTGGCGCTCGCCGCCGTCGTGGTGCCGCTGTCGGTCGGGCGGGAGCAGGGATGGCCCTTGTGGGTGCTCATCTGCCTGGCCGCGGTGCCGCTGCTCGCGCTCGGGTTCATACGGTATGAGGCGCGCCTCAGCCGTCGCGGCGGCATGCCGCTGGTCGAGATGGCGCTGCTGCGCATCCCCAGCTTCCGCCGCGGCGTCCTGGTGGCGGCGCTGTTTTTCTTCACCACCAGCTTCTACCTGCTGTTCGGGCTGTATCAGCAGGAGGGCCGCGGGATGCCACCGCTGGATGTCGGGCTGGCGATCGTGCCCTATGGCGTCGGACTGTTTCTTGGCCCGCTGCTGACCGCGCCGCTGGTGCGTCTGCGGCCATGGCTGCTGTCGATCGGCATGGGGATCCAGGTGACATTCTATACCGCCATCGGCGCCCTGGTCGCGGTCGGTGTCATCGGGCCGCTGCTTTCGCTGGCCGTGTTCCTTGCCGGCTTCGGGCAGGGCATCGCATTCCCGCGGTTGTTCGCCACCGTGCTGGGCGATGTGCCAGGGCCACAGGGCGGCGTCGCCGCGGGCATCACCAATTCCGCGATGCAGGTGGGGGCGGCGGTCAGCGTCGCGGCCATCGGCAGCCTGTTCTTCGTCGTCCTCGGCAGCGGCGGTGGCGAGCGTGCCTACGCCCATGCCTTCGCGATCGCGCAATGGACAGCGACGGCGGGTCTGTTTCTTGCTATGCTTCTGACACTTCCATCGCGACGGACCCTTGCGGCCCCATCGGTCAAATGAGTATGGAACGCCCCATGCGCATCAGTCCCGCCCGCCCGTGCCTCACCGGCCCTGTTTTGCTCGCCAGCCTCCTGGTTCTTTCCGGCTGCGGCGACTCGCTGACCCGCAATTTCGGCCTGACCCGTGATGTGCCGGACGAGTATACCGTCACCACGCGCGCGCCGCTGTCCATGCCGCCGGACTATAACCTGCGTCCGCCGCGCCCGGGCGCGATTCGGCCGCAGGAACAGAGTGAGCGGCAGAAGGCTGAGGAAGCCCTGGTTCCTCAGCTCGCCCTGGGCGCGCCCAAGGGCGATGTCAGCCCCGGGCAGGCGGCATTGGTGGCGCAGGCCGGTCCCGCCGCGCCGTCCGACATCCGACGGAAGGTCGATCAGGACGCCAATATGGCCGGTGCCGATCAGGGATTCATCGACAAGGTGCTCTACTGGCGTAAAACCAATCCCCAGCACGTGCAGGTTGACGCCCAGAAGGAGTCTCAGCGCCTGCGCCAGAATGCGGCGTTGGGTGAGGCGCCCGATGTCGGCGATACCCCGATCATCCAGCAGAAAAAGACCGGCTGGTTCACCAACCTGTTCTCCTGGTTGTAAGGTTCGAGTCCGGGTGGTGACGGAAACGCACTTGGTGCAGCGGTGCGACGGGCCGATTTTTATCGGCCCCGGAACTGACACGCTGCGCTGCGCCTGCGGCAATCCGCTGATCGAGGGTTATGACGAGGCGCGGTTCATCGCTGTCACCTTTGAATGTGGCCAGTGCGGGACGCTGACCACGACGCCGCCATTGCCCGAGGGTATGGCTCCGCCGTTCGCGGTGATCGTCGCGGAGCCGGTCGCCGAACCCCGGATGCAGACCACGACGCTGCCCGGGCATGTCTTCATCGTTGGCCGGGCCGAAATGGACCGGATTGTGGCGCTGTATCAACCCGCCGATCCTGGCAACAGCATCTATCATTGGACCCCGGAGCTGCTGGACCGGATCGCGGCGGCGTATCAGCGCCATACTGGCACGCCTCTGCCGGCCGTCAGCGTTGACCTCGACAAGCCCTTTTCCGGCGTAACCGAGCATGCGCTGGGCTGGGCGGTTGCGCATCTGCGGCAGCGGATGGCACTTCCTGCCTGGTCATGCGCCGATCGCCATGACACGTCGTCGGCGGCGGTTCATGCCGCCGGGTTCATGCATTTCCTGGCCACCTGGTCGCATCATCCGCTATTCCCGGCGATGCTGGCGACGGCTGCCGATGGCGGGTTTTCCATGCATGCGCTGGCGCCGTTCGCGGCGGCGCACTGCCTGTCGGTGCAGGGTAACCGCATCATTTTTCCCACGCCCGCCGGCTTTCCAGGACGGATCGACGGCTTCAGTCTGGCGCCCGGCCCGACCGACCTTGTCGCGGTGCGGACCGTCGTTTTCGACCGGTTTGAATACCCGTTCGGCCGTCCCTGGGATGCCGCAATGCTGCAGGGTGCGGTGGCTGACGTGATGACGGCCGAGCAGGGGCGGATCAATTTGAAGAATCCGGGTTTGTTGTTGCTGTCGCCCGGCACCGCCATGCCCGCCTTCGATGCGGAGCTGATCCGGGCGGTGCAGGCGGCCATGTCCACCCTGGGGCGGAAGAACCGCGGGCTGGTTGCGGCCGGGCCGATCATCCTGCGCATGCAGGCGTTGCCGGACCCGCATGCCATCCGGTTCGGCTACGGCCTGTTCCCGATCCCCAATCGCCATTACCAGGGTGACATCGTGCTGCAGCCGGCGAGCGGCGGCCAGCCCTCATACGGCCAACCCTCATACAGTCAGAGCTGACCCCGTCAGTCCTGCCGTTTGTCTTTCGCCGTCTCGTCCTTTGACCCGACATAGGACGTGGGGTCGTCATTCTTGTCCTCTTCCAGTTCGTCCACAACCTCCTGCACCGCCTCCACATTGGTGCGCTTCGCCTGCTCGGCCAGCTTATCGCCCTGCTGCGGGTTGCCCTTGGCATAGGCATCCAGCGCGCTTTCAGCCAGGTCGCGGGCCTTGTCGTAGGATGCGTCGTTCTGCGGCTTCCGTGCCATGATCGCCCCTGTTGGCTGGCGGAACAGGAACGGGATTATGACGGTCCGGTTCGATGCCGGGGCCGTGACAGCCAACTGAATGCCGCACCCGCGGCCATGATGACCGAGGTGCCCAGGAACACCGCCCGCATGCCGAAATGGCCACCGACAAAGCCGCCGACAAGCGGGCCGGTGACCTGTCCGACGTACTGAGATGATGTCGAGTAGCCCAGGATGCCGCCCACGCTGTTGTCGGGAACGTTATGGCGGATCACCGTGGCGACACAGGGCAGCAAGCCGCCCAGCGCCAGCCCCATCAGGAAGCGCAGGCCGATCAATTGCCATCCGGCGGTAATGAAGGCCTGCGGGATCAGCAGCACCGCCGCCATCAGCAGACAGCCGACGATCACCGTCCAGTGGCCGATCCGGTCCGCCAGCTTGCCCAGGCGGGAGGCCGAAAGGATGCTGCCCAGCGCCGCGGCGGACATCACCAGGCCGGCGACGATCGTCACATGCGCCGGATCGGGAACGATCTGCTGCACATAGACAGTGATGATCGGCTCGATCGACATGTTCGCGAGCATCAGCAGCATGCCGGTGATCAGCATCGCCACGACCGGCCGTTTGTCGGGGATGCCGCTCCAGCCGCCGCGGCTGGCCTTGCGAGCCTTGCGGGTCGCCTGCGCGTCCTCGCGGATCAGGAACGTCGTGGCCAGGAAGGTGATGAAGATGACGGCGCCGGCCGCCAGGAAGGTCTGGCGGATGCCGATCAGTTGCGGCAGGACACCGCCGATCAGCGGCCCGACCAGGTTGCCGGCCATGACGCCCGAGGCCAGGATGCCCAGCGCCCAGGCGGTGCGGGCCTTCGGCGTCTGTGCCGCCACCAGGACAGTCGAGCCGGACGAATACCCGCCCAGCAGGCCGGCCAGCAGCCGCAGCCCGACAAGTTGCCAGACGTTCTGCGCCATGCCGATCAGCGACATGGCCACCGCCATGCCCAGGCTGGCGCGGATGAGCATCAACTTCCGACCGTATGTGTCGGCCAGCCGGCCCCACAGCGGGGCAAACATCGCCGCGGTGAAGAAGGTCGCGCCATAGGCGACCCCGGACCACTGCACGATGGCGGCGTGGTCGGTCACGCCAAGCTGCTCGACATACAATGGTAGGAACGGCAGCAGCAGAGTCATCGCCACGATCGTGGTGAACGAGCCAAACACGCAGACCGCAAGGTTGCGTTGCCAATGCGCCGTCAAGGGGTCGGTGGAAACCGCGGACTCGCTGCTCATGCGGCAATCACCGGCGGCCGGGCGGCGGCCAGGGCCGGCATCACCTTGTCACGGAACATGGTCAGGCTGCTCGCGGTCTGCTCATACGACATCGGGCCAAGGCGGAACTGGATGATCAGGCCGCCGACGCCGGTGGTCTGGATCGCCGCCAGTTTCTCGGTCACCGTCGCCGGCGAGCCGCATACAAGTGCATGTTGCACGGTCGCGTGCGGAGGCGGCGTGGCGCCCGCCGGCGGCATCGGCAGGATCGATTCACCCTGCTCGCGATAGACCCGGTTTCGCATCTCGACTCGCCGTTCATGCATCGAAACAAATGCCGGAACGCCGATCCGTTCGGCTTCAGTATCGGTTTCCGCAACGAAAACGTTGCGCCAGACCCAGCATTGATCGACCAGCCCGGCCACCGCCGCATCATCCATGCCAAGCCCATGCAGGGTCCGGCGATACAGTTGCATCCGCTCCGATGTGGTTTCGTTACTTTGCACGTTCATCATGAACGGCTGGCCGCGCCGGGCGATCTCCTGCATCCCATGCTCGGTTGCCGCGGCGCGGATCACGTACGGATGCGGCTTCGTGTAGGTGCCGGGACGCAATGCCGGCAGGCGAAGGTTGAAGAAGCGTCCCTGGTGATGCAGCGGCCCGCCTTTCCAGGCCGCCAGCATGATCGCCTCGGCTTCCTCGAACCGGGCCTGGGCCTCGGTATGGTCGATGCCGAAGCCCTGATAGTCGTAGATGTTGTAGGCCGTGCCGCGGCCCAGCCCGACGATCAGCCGGCCCTTGCTGATGTGGTCGATCAGCGCCACCTGCTCCGCCATGCGGATCGGGTGATGCAGCGCCATCTGGGCGACGGCGAAGCCGATCCGCGCCCGTTTCGTCGCCACCGCCAGTGCCGCGGCGAAGCTCACCGGGTCCACATAGGCGCAGATACCGTCGAAATGGTGCTCCGCCAGCCAGATCGTATCGAAGCCCAGCCGGTCGGTCAGCACCGCCTCCTGCAACGTCTCATCGATTACCCGGCCGTCCTCCGCCGGGGACGGGCTGTCCGGAAACAGAAAATTGGAGAACCTCATCCGGTGCCTTTCCCGCCGCGCTGTCGTGTTGCAGCATCCGACGGAGCGGCTTTGCAGGCAATGCCCCGTCTGGTACGAGCAGCCACACCGTCGGTGGAGGGTAACGCATGAGCTATGAACCAAAGCGGGCCGATTTTTCCGTTCCCGTCCGCATCAACCTGTATTCCGACACGCAGACCAAGCCCTCACCGGGGATGAAGCAGGCGATGATGGAGGCCGAGGTCGGCGATGAGCAGACCGGGTCCGACCCCACCGTGTGGGAATTGTGCGACCGCACGGCGGCCCTGCTGGGCAAGGAGGCCGCGATGTTCATGCCGTCCGGCACCATGTGCAACCAGGTGGCCGTCGCCACCCATTGCCGGCGCGGGGACGAGATCCTGGCGCATGAGAAGGCGCACATCCAGGCGGCCGAGGCGGGCGGGCCGGGCGCCATCAGCGGCGTGCTGATTCGCGGCCTGCCGGGTGAGCGCGGGATCTTCACCGCCGATACCCTGCGCGCCGCCATCCGAACCCCATCCCGCTACGCCCCGCCGCAAACGCTGCTGGAGGTGGAGCAGACCGCCAACAACGGCGGTGGCGCCTGCTGGCAGGTGGCTGAACTGAAGGCGGTGGCGGATATCGCCCACGCCCACGGCATGCGGGTGCACATGGACGGTTCCCGGCTACTGAACGCGGCGGTGAAGCTGGGCGTGCCGGCCAGCGAAATTGTCGCCGATATCGACACGGTGTGGCTGGACTTCACCAAGGGGCTGGGCGCGCCGCTGGGCGCGGTGCTGGCCGGGCCTGCGGCCTTCATCGGGGAGGCCTGGCGGTGGAAGCAGCGGCTGGGCGGATCGATGCGGCAGGGCGGCATGAACGCGGCCGCCTGTATCTACGCGCTGCAACACAATATTGACCGGCTGGCCGATGATCACGCCAATGCCGCGGCGCTGGCACGCGGCATGGCGCAGATCCCGGGAATCACGGTCGAAACGCCGGAAACCAATCTGGTTTTCTTCGATACCACCGGCACCGGCCTGACCGCAGCGGAATTCGCCGCTCGGCTGCGCCCGGAAGGCGTCAGCGTTTCCGTATCGGATGTGTATCGAGGACGGACGTGCACGCATCTGGACGTTGATGCGGCGCAGATCGAGGAAGCGGTGGCGATCATGCGGCGGGTGGTGGGGTAGGCAACCGTGCGGCTGCGGCCGGGCGGCGCTGACGTCCGCACCAGCCGCTGGCCGCCCGCGTGTTGGTGCCGGCTCAGCCGAGCGGTTGGGGTCAGTAGGGGCGGGGGCGGCGCCGGCGCAGCAGGCCGAATGCCAGGACTCCGTTGCCCAGTAGAAGGACGCTGCCGGGTTCCGGCACGGTCTGCTGAACCGCGGTGCTGACCTGGGTGATGACGGTGCCCCAGCTTAAGTTGGTCTGGGCGTATTCCTGGAACAGCCAGAAATCGGCCGGGTTGGTCGGGTCGACCGTCGTCCAGGAATAATCCCCCCATCGGTTTCTGTTGCCGCCGAGAAGGTCGTAATTGTTGGCACTGCTTGGGCTGGTATAGTCCTCGACCGGGTTCTGACATGTGAACGTGACGCTGGAACACACGGCGTAGTAGTCGCCGATCACCGACGTGGAGCCGGAGCCGTTGAAGCTGATGACGAAGGTTCCGTCGGCATTGGCGGCGATGGACGGGTATGTGAGATAAAGGCCACTCATGGAAATCAGGCCTAGGTGTTGCAGCACGCCGCTGCTGCCGTCGATGATGCCCCACTGAATCTCATCCAATCCGCTCACCAGCACGGAATTGGCGAAGAAGATCTGGTTGTTGACCTGGGTTGCGGCGGCAAGTCGTGTGTCACCGCCATCGTAGGACGTGCCGCCCGGTTGCGTCGGCGCGGCTGGCGACGTGGTGAATACGCCGGTCACGGTGGTGGTCGGGGTCAGTGTTGCGCTGGACGTGTTGGCGCCAGAGACGGTGGATAGGTACAGACCAGTGGTGCTGCTGGTGCCGCCGAAGGCGCTGCTGAGCACGGTGGTGCTGGTGCCGCTTGCGGCGGTATCCGTCACGGCCTGGGGCGTAAATCCGACTGGGGCGTTTGT
>DAICYU010000177.1 GCA_027311485.1 Acetobacteraceae bacterium | reverse complement strand
ACAGCTCGGTCAGGTAGCCGCCCAGGGTCGGACCCAGGATCGGCCCGACCATCACGCCCATCCCCCATACCGCCATAGCGGAGCCACGTTTTTCCGGCGGATAGATATTCAGCATGGTCGACTGCGACAGCGGCACCAGCGCGGCGCCGAACACGCCCTGTGCGAGGCGGAACAGCACCATCTGCCCCAGGTTGGCGGCAACGCCGCACATCATCGAGGTGATGGTGAAGCCGATCATCGAGATCAAATACAGCCGCTTCAGCCCAAATCGGGACGATAGCCAGCCCACCGGCGCGGTCATGATCGCCGCCGCGGTGATATAGGATGTCAGTACCCAGGTGATCTGGTCGGAACTCGCCGACAGGCTGCCTTGCATATAGGGCAGCGCCACGTTGGCGATGGTGGAATCCAGCGCCTGCATCAGCGTTGCCATCATCGCACAAACGGTAATCAGCGCGCGGTGCGGCACCTCGATAAAGTCGGCGCTGGACTGCGGTTGCGTCGCCATCTGAACAGGTCTGCCTTTAGAACCGGTCCGCGCTTAAAACAGATCCGACAGGGTCCGCGTGTGACCGGTGTCGATATCGACCTCGGCACTCATGCCGGCACGCAGCGGCGGATCGCCCGGCTTCAGGTCCACCCGCACCCGCACCGGAATGCGCTGCACCACCTTCACCCAGTTGCCCGACGAATTCTCGGCCGGCAGCAGGGAGAAGTTCTGGTCCGTCGCCGGCGCGATGCTTTGCACCGTGCCGTGCCAGGTGCGGCCAGGATACAGATCGAATGTCACGTCCACGGGCTGGCCGGCCTTGGCATAGGTCAGCTGGGTTTCCTTCGGCTGCGCCTCGACCCACACATGGTCGGTGGAAACCAGCCCGAAGGCCGCGGTGCTGGCGCCCAGGTACATGCCAATCTGCAGCTTGTTCACCTGCGTGACGATGCCGTCATACGGCGCGCGGACGACCGAATGGTCCATTTCCCGTTCCGCCTCGGCCAAACGGGCCTCGGCCTGCTTGTAGGCCGGCATGTCCTCGACCTTGATGTCGGGATTTCCGTCCAGCTTCGCCAATTGCGCGCGGGCCTGGCTTTGTGCGGCATCGTAGCCCTGCTGGTCGGCCGCCAGCTTATACTGTGCGTCCTCGGTTTCCTGCTGTGTCACCGCGTGCTGCTTCACCAGCGCGGCGTAGCGGTTGTAAGTTGCCTGATCGGAATTCACCTGCTGCTGCTTCGCGGCGGCATCCCGCAGGGCAGCCTGGTAGTCCGCCTTCATCGCCTCGATGTTCAGCCGGGTTTGCGACAGATCGGCGCGGGCGTTGTCCAGCGCGATCTGGAACTTCAGCGGATCCAGGCGGAACAGCACCTGGCCCTTCGTGACATGCTCCCCTTCATGCACCGGGATCGCGGCAACGATGCCGGACACGTCGGTGGACATCGTCATGCTGTCGGCCTGGACATAGGCATCGTCGGTATCGACCCAGCGCCCGCCCGAAAGCCAGTAGATCACGCCGCCAACCATCACCACCACAACGCCCGCAGTCATGAACACATAGCGAAGCAGCTTGCGGCGGTTGCGGCGCCGCATGGCACCCCGCGTCTCCGGGCGCTGGGCGGCTTCGTCGCGGAAGGTCGTGGTTGCTTGGGACATGGGTAGTGCGACCTGCAATCATATAGAAAGCTGATAGTAAGCTAGCTTCTTATCCCTCTGTCGCAAGGCTTTGTGCTATGCAGCATGGCAAGGGCTAAGCTGTCTCACGCACGGTACTCATCAACTGGATTTGTCATTGTCGCGGGTCCACGATCCAACGTTCACGCAGGACGCCTTAGAGCGCACGCCGGTAAGGAGGACGATTCTGACACCCCATCTAACGCAGGATCATGCGGCGCGGTTTGCGGCCATCGCCCTTGGGCATGTCACGCAGGAATATCCGAACAAGCTGGATCATGTCCTGGCCGGCGCGGCCGATGCGCTGGGGCCGCGTGCGCTGCATCCGGTGTTCTACGGCAGCTTCGATTGGCATTCCTGCGTGCACGGCTACTGGCTGCTGGCAACCTTGTACCGCCGCTTTCCGGCCATGCCGCAGGTCGCCGCGATCCGCAGCCTGTTCGACTCGCATCTGGTGGCGGACCGGATCGCCGGGGAGTGCACCTATCTGGACCGCCCCGCCGCCGCGGGGTTCGAGCGGCCGTATGGCTGGGCCTGGCTGCTGAAACTGGCAGCAGAGCTGGCATTGCACCGGTCGGCGGAAGGGCAGGGCTGGGCCGCCGCATTGCGTCCGCTCGCCACACGCTTCGCCGACCGTTTCACCGCTTTCCTGCCGCGCGCGCAGTACCCCGTCCGTGCCGGCGTGCACACCAACACTGCCTTCGCGGTCCGTCTGGCGCTGGACTACCAGGACCCGGACCTGCAATCGCGACTGGCCGCGGCGGCGCTGGCCTGGTACGGGCAGGACACCGGGTGCCAGGCGTGGGAGCCGAGTGGCGACGATTTCCTGTCACCGGCGCTGATCGAAGCCGAGTGCATGCGCGTCGTGCTGCCGGAATCGGCGTTCCGGACCTGGTTCGGGCGGTTCCTGCCGGAGATCGCGCAGCGCCAGCCAGCCGCGCTGTTCACTCCGGCCGGAGTGACGGATCGCAGTGACGGCAAGATCGCCCATCTGGATGGCCTGAACCTCAGCCGAGCATGGTGCTGGCGGTCATTGGCGCGGTTTACGAAGGACCCGGCGGCGATCCAGGCGGTGGCGCAGGCGCATATCGACGCCAGCCTGCCGCATGTCGGCGGCGATTACATGGGGTCCCACTGGCTCGCGAGTTTCGCGGTGCTGGCGCTTGATCAGGCCGGCAGTTCATCCGGTTCAGCATAGGCCCGCAGCCGGGCAATGTCGTGCAGAATGACCCGCGCCCCGTGTGTTTCCACACCGCAATGGCGCAGGGCCGCGAAGGCGCGCGACAGGTTCTCCTGCCGGCAGCCGAGGCGGGCGGCGAGCAGGCGCTTGTCGAAGGGCAGCCGCAGCGCGGATGTGTTGCCGTAGCGTTCCTTCGACAGCGACAACAGATAGCAGCCCAGGCGCTGCGCCGTGGTGCGCAGCTTCAGGTCGCAGACCTGTTGCACAAGGGCGCTGAATTCGTTGGCCTCGGCCCGCAGCAGGACAGCCACGAGTGACGGCTCCTCCTCGATCAGCGCCAGCAGCCCCTCGGCTTCGATCTGCAGCAGCAGGCTGTCGGCGACCGTACGGACGCCCATCATGCGTGGCAGCCGGGCCAGCACGGTGGCAAGGCCCAGCGTCTGGCCGGCGTGGATGACGTCAATGATCGTGGTGTTGCCGTTCGAGGCGACGTTGAAGCCGGCAACCTGCCCGTTGATCACGACGTACAGGTGACTGGCGGGTTCCCCCTGGCGGTAAAGCTCGATATCCGAGTCGATCGCGACCAATCGGGAAAACGCCGCGATACGGTCCAGCACCCGATCACCCAGTTGTCCGAGCAGCGGGATCGTGCGCAGGGCCTGCATAACCTCGGCATTGGCGACCCGTTTGGCCGGGAGGTAGATCGATACATCCTGGTCCGACAATGACACTTCAGGCGGTCCTCGATACGCTTCGGGAAGAACAGCGGGCTGCGGGAAGAGCAGGCGACTCTTTTTAGGGAGCTGTTTTGATCTGGATCAAGGGTCGCCCTTTGCCTGAAAGGCCGGTTTTTCGCCCCTATCCAACTCGAAATGTTATCGCGGAGAAAGTTCATGAAATCGATGATATGCGAACGGTTTGGCGGTCCGGAGGTTCTCGCCCTGCGAGACGTCGCCGATCCGCCGCCCCCTGGAACCGGCGAAATCCAGGTGCGAATCGCTGCCCGCGGGGTGCAGTACGTCGATGTGCTGATGCTGGCCGGCAAATACCAGTTCCGGCCGGAGCCGCCGTTCATCCCGGGCAGTGAGGCAGCGGGTCACGTTGTCGCCGTGGGTCCCGATGTGTCTGGCTTCGCGGTCGGCGATGCGGTGATGTCACGCCACACGCTGGGCGCATTCGCCGAATTGGGGAATGCCAAGGCGGCGCTATGCGACAAGGTGCCGCCGACGCTGACGCTGGCACAGGCCGGCGTGTTCCGCAGCGCCTATACCACCGCCTATCATGCGCTGCTGCAGCGCGGGCGACTAAAGGCGGGCGAATGGGTGCTGGTGCACGGCGCCGCGGGCGGGATCGGCATTGCCGCGATCCAGGTGGCGAAGCTGTTCGGCGCAAACGTGATCGCCACCGCCGGGTCCGCGGCAAAGCGGGCTGCCTGCATGGAGGAAGGCGCCGACCATGCCATCGACTACCGCAACGGCTTCCTTGAAGCTGTCAAGGACCTGACTGACGGGCGCGGCGTGGACATCGTCTATGACCCGATTGGCGACAAGGTGGCCGAGGAATCGCTGCGCTGCCTGGCCTGGGGCGGCCGGCTGCTGATCCTGGGCTTCCTGGGCGGCGGACCGACCAACATCCGCAGCAACTACCTGCTGATCAAAGGTATCGACGCCGTCGGCGTGCGGATCGGCGGGCTGAACGAAGCCGATCCCGAACTGGCCGAGGCCAACATGCGGGCATTGCTGGCACTCGCCGCCAAGGGCAAGCTGAAGCCCCGCATCTCACACAGCTTCCCGCTGGAGCAGGCGCGGGAGGCGCTGCAGGCGGTCATCGACCGCGCGGTGATCGGCAAGGCAGTGCTGCTCAGCTGAAGGAAACGCGCCATGAACGAGCCTTCGCCAGCGCCCATCCCAGCCCCGTTAATCCATGGTGAGCGCACCGGGCAGGAACCGCCCAGCCCGCTGTTGACCGCATCGGCCGACACACGGCGGGAACACGATCTGCTGGGAGAGGCGGACGTGCCGGTTTCCGCCTATTGGGGCATTCACAGCCAGCGGGCGGTGGCGAACTTCCCGATCACCGGCGTGCCGGTCGGGCATTTTCCCAATCTGGTGCGGGCGCTGGCGCTGGTGAAACTCGCCGCGGCGCGGGCCAACCGGCGGCTGGGTCTGCTGCCGCCGGGCAAGGCGGCGGCAATCGAGCGGGCCTGTGAGATGATCGCGGTCGAAGGCCGCTACCACGAGCAGTTTGTCGTCGATGCTGTGCAGGGCGGCGCCGGCACCTCGACCAACATGAACGCCAATGAGGTGATCGCCAACGTCGCGCTGGAACTGCTGGACCGCCCCCGCGGCGACTACGCGGCGCTGCATCCCAACGACGACGTCAACCTGTCGCAGTCCACCAATGACGCCTATCCGACGGCGCTGCGGCTGGCGGTGATCTTCGCGGCCGAACCGTTCGCCCAGGCGCTGGACGACCTTGCCTTCGCCTTCAAGGCCAAGGCGGTCGAGTTCGCCGACGTCCTGAAAATGGGCCGCACGCAGTTGCAGGACGCGGTGCCGATGACCGTCGGCCAGGAATTCGACGCCTTCCATGCCACCCTGAAGGAAGACGTCGCCCGGCTGGGCGAAATCTCCGGCCTGTTCAGGGAGATCAGCCTGGGCGCGACGGCGATCGGCACCGGGATCAACGCCGACCCGCGCTACGCGACGCTGGTCGTCGAGGAGTTGTCGCGAGCCTCCCACCAGCACCTGGTGCCGGCGGTCAACCTGATCGAAGCGACGTCCGACATGGGCGCGTTCGTCCTGTTCTCGGGCCTGCTGAAACGCACCGCGGTCAAGCTGTCGAAGCTGTGCAACGATTTGCGGCTGCTGTCATCGGGTCCGCGGACCGGGTTCGGGGAACTTCGCCTGCCGGCGGTTCAGGCGGGATCATCGATTATGCCGGGGAAGGTCAACCCGGTGATCCCCGAAGTGGTGAACCAGGTCGCGTTCCTGGTGATGGGGCACGACCTGACGGTGACGCTGTGCGCCGAGGGCGGGCAGCTTCAGTTGAACGCCTTCGAGCCGACGATCGGCTATTGCGTGCTGAATTCGTTGCACATGCTGACGCAGGCGGTGGAGACGCTGCGTACCCGGTGCGTGGAGGGGATCGAGGTGGACCGCGAGCGCTGCGAAAGCCTGGTCCGTGGCAGCATCGGCCTTGTCACCGCTCTCGTTCCTGCCCTCGGCTACGAAGCCTCCTCCCGCGTCGCTCGGCGGGCGCTGGCGGAGAAGCGGTCGGTGGCCGACGTGGTGCTGGATGAGAAGCTGCTGACCGAGGCGCAACTGAATGAACTGCTTGAACTGGAGGCGATGACGCGACCATCGCGGGCGAAGGTCGTGGTGACACGGGCATAGGCGATCCGTATCGGTGTAGCGTCCGCGGCAGCAATCGGCTTACAGGCGGGGGTGGCCCATCGGCGGCGCCGGCGGCTCATCGGGTGGGTACGCTGCCCGGCATCGACATGCCCTTCATCTCGTGCATCGGCTGGCCAATCGGTGCGGCAGGTGTGGTCATGATCATACCGCCCTCCGCCATGAAGGTCGGCAGGCTGCGTGGCTCTGCCAGCACCATGGCGCCATAGGCCACCAGGGCAGCCGCCGTCGCGCGCGCCACCGGACGCCCCCAGGGCAGGGTCTTCTCGGCAAAGATGACAAGCGTCACCGCTGCCATGGCGCTGATGTTCATAATGCCCAGCGGAAACAGAACGACGAACAGAAGCCAGCAGCAGCCCAGACAGTACAGGCCGTGGCGCAATCCCATCTGCAGCGCCCCGGCCAACCCGTCACGCCATGATGTCATGATGAAACCAATCGGCGTGCGGCATTGTGTCAGGCAGCGGTCCTTCAAAGGCGTGAGCTGATACAGACCCGCTGCCACCAGCAGCACCCCACCGATCCGGGCGGCGGCGGCGGATGGCAGCGCGAAGCGCGTCGCAATGGTTTCCGCCACAACGGCACCGGCATAGGCCGCGATGCCCGACAGCGCCCAAACCAGCATGTACGCCGCCACGAACACCCAGGTCGCGACGAAGGTTTCACCACGCTGGCATTTACCAAATTGTATCCTGTGAAACGTCAATACCATCGGGGCAGCCGCCGGAGCCATCATGGCAACCATCATGACGGTCCAGGTCGCGAGGAACAGCGGCGCACGCATGCCCATTGTCGGCGAAGCCATGGCCGTGCCGTCCATGCTGCCGGCGGAAGCCTGCCAGACGATCAGCGCCCAGGATGCCACCGTTAGCATAAGCAGCAGGCAGAGGATAACGTTGCGTTGTATCAACAACCAATCGGTCCGGGCGCGTTCCATGACCTTCTTTCCTGTCTCGGTTCGCCGCCCGGAGGCAGCGGCCGGTTCTGCCCGGTCGGGAGGGGCTGCACCTCACCACGGCATCATACGATCCGGCCTGCAAGCGATCGGATGCCAATGCTGAATGCTAATTCGACCAGTTGATCGGCGCGTAGTGGCCGTTGCGGCCGGAGTTGTCCCATCGCATGCCATGGTCCGCAAACGTGCTGCCCTGACGGCCAACCGCGAACGCAAGCCTGTCCGGTGCGACCGGATGTCCGAAAGCGCCCCAGATTTCGCCGCTCGGATGCAGGCTGCCCAGCGGCTCCACTGCCATATGCATGATGCCGGGAATCTCCGCCGAACGGGCATTGCCACTTATGGTGTACGTGATGGCGGTCCTGCGGGCGCCGAGATGGTTGCCGACAAGCGGCGCGAAGGCCGCCATTGGGCCACCTTCGGCTCCGCTGAATATCGCACCCAGCGCTGCGGCCTGATCATCATCCGCACGCTCATCGATATAGGCGGCAAGTGACCAGTTGCCGTCTGCCATCGCGCCCGGCGTATGGGCGATGACGGCGACATTCAGCCCGTCCAGGGTCACCCGGCCATAGC
>DAICYU010000176.1 GCA_027311485.1 Acetobacteraceae bacterium | reverse complement strand
TAGCCACACATTGCTGGCCTCATCACAGGCGGGATCGGCCTCAGCCCCGGGTCCTGGCGTTGTGCTGGGCCAGAACGGCCAGCCATTGGTCAATATCTACGCGCCGCCGCCATCTACGACCTCGCTCGCAGGTGCGGCAATCGGGTTTGCCCCAGGCGGGCAGCCACACGAAAACCGACAGCCGTTTCTTGTCCTGAACTACATCATCGCCGCCTATGGGATTTATCCGTCTCAGTCGTAGCCGCGCACAAGGCACCGACGCTGGTGGCGTCACCGCATTACGGAGGAAAGCATGGCCGATCCGTTCGTCGGGCAGATCGCGTTATTCCCTTACACGTTTGCCCCGTCCGGCTGGGCCGATTGCGCCGGGCAACTCCTGCCAATCAGCCAGAATACCGCACTGTTTTCGCTGCTGGGGACAACCTTTGGCGGCGACGGCAGAATGAATTTCGCCCTGCCCGACCTGCGCGGGCGCGTTGGCATCGGTCCGGGAAGTGCGCCCGGCGGATCGACCTACGCCATGGGCGAAATCGACGGGCAGGAGACCGTCGCGCTGACAGCAGCACAGTCGGCCTCCCACACCCACAGCCTGAACGCCACGACCGCGCGTGGCACGGTGAACACCCCCGGCGGCAACGTGCTGGCGACGGCGCTGGAGGGAACGCCGCGCGACGGCAATGTCGGGGACATCTACAACCCCGGCGCGCCGGATACGACCCTGGCGCCGCAATCCATCAGCGTGGCCGGTGGCTCGCAGCCGCACAACAACGTCCAACCCTTCCTGGCATTGCGTTACTGCATCGCATTGACCGGCGTTTATCCGCCGCGGAGCTGAAGCATGATCGCCTGAGGCTGGAAGCCGGAGGGTGTGGATCATGCGATCAAACAAAGACTTCTAGATCATGTTCGGGTCAACCTGGCCCGACCATGATCTAGTGTCCTGTCCCCGAAATTCGTTGCACTGAGCGACGGACGTAGGGGACTGGCAGGCCACTGAAAACAAAGGACTAGTATCGCGAACCAGGGTCAAATTCAGTACGACGAACTTCTGGTTCGCGACACTGGCACGCGATCGATACCGGCAAACCAGTTCAGGAGGATCCGACATGTCCGACCCGTATGTTGGTCAAATTGAGATGTTTGCGTTCGGCTTTGCGCCAAAGGGATGGGCGATCTGCGCTGGCCAGACGCTACCAATCGCGCAAAACCAGGTACTGTTCGCGCTGCTCGGCACGACCTTCGGCGGAAACGGCACTTCGACCTTCAACCTGCCCGACCTTCGCGGCCGTTTGCCGATGGGCCAGGGCAACGGCCAGGGCCTGAGTCCGCGCACCGTCGGACAAATGGGCGGGGAAGCGACCCACACCCTGCTGCTCAATGAAACGCCCGCGCACCAGCATACACTCGCAGCCGCAGCACACGCCGATACCGCGACGAACACGGATGCTCCCGGTCCGACCGTCGTGCTGGCAACGACGACGGGCAAACAGAAGGGCAAGTCGATGCCGGTGACGATCTACGCGACCGATACGGCTCCAAATCAGGCGCTGGCGCCGGCGGCGATCGGCACCAACAACGGCGGACAGCCGCATAACAACATGATGCCCTACCTGACGCTGAATTTCTGTATTGCGCTGCAGGGGATCTTCCCATCGCGACCCTGACGTTCGGTGCCGCGGGTCAGTTGAACACCGCCTGGTATTCCTGCCGGCCAGGAGCCGTGGTGTGGATCGGCATGATATAGATGTCGGCGGTCGGACCGCCCTCGAACGTCGTGCGGTGCAATCCCTCCGGCACAATGTCGCCGGTGGGACCATCGAAAATCAGGATGAAGGCCGGACGGGCCGCGCCGGGTACCGCCGACGCGCCGGATACTTCGATCCGCGCCAGGCGCAGCGCCGGCCGCTGCTGCCCGAGGTGTACGGCTCTGCCGACATATGGCGCGAAATCCTCATGACCAAACGGTCCGACCATGACACGAATCCTCCTGACCTCCGGGCTGCTGCCGGCTTGTGCCATGTATAAGGCGGATGGCGGAAAGGATGAAGCGAATAGCCCGATGGGTGAACGCATGATACTGCAAACCGCCCTGGGACAATTTGTCCTGAGACCGGAACAGGCTCATGACGAGCCATTCCTGTATGTGCTGTTCCGCCACGATGCGCTGGCTGATCTGGCCCAATCGCAGGCCGATCCCGCAACACAAGACGCGCTAACCCGGATGCAGTTTCGCGCCCGGCATGCCAGCTACCACGCGCGACATCCGGATGGTGATTTTGCCATCATCGAACAGGACGGAGCGGCCATCGGGCGGATCGTCATCGACGACAGGCCCGAGGCGGCCCACATCGTGGATTTCGCGCTGCTTCCGCCATATCGCGCCAGGGGCGTCGGCTCCGCCGTCCTGGGTGCCGTCCTGCCGCGACTGGGACAAGGCATGCGCCCGGTGCGGTGCATGGTCCTGTCCACCAATGAGGCGTCACTGCGGATGTGCCGCCGGCTCGGGTTCGTTGAAACCGGCGCCGCGGACCCATTCGTACTGCTGGCGTGGCCGCCCGACACCCAACTCGGCGCCCCTCATGGCGCCGGACACGGTGCCCCACCCGGCTGACGCAGCCGTCGGGGCGGACGGCGCCAGTGTCGTTTCCTGTCAGGACTCGGTGAAAATGTCTTTCCGTATCGACCCGTGCACGCCCCAGTTGGCATCGACCACCTGAGTCACGCCGAAATCCGCCGCCACTGACATCAAAGCGATGGCCTCGTCCTCGCTCATGCGGTGCACCGTCATCAGGAAGCGGCGCAGCTTACGGAACGCGTCGCGCATGGCCTTGTCCAGGCTGGAATGCTGCACGATCTCGGTTTGCGCGTCCGGGCCGAGTTCCGCGAGGTAGTTCGGGTAGGTAAAGCCGTACATCGACCAGTGCTGATCGGTTTCCAGCATCGGATGGGTCAGCCCCTCCAGCGGCGTGCCGCCCAGGTCACGCGCCTTGTGCAGGATGAACTCGAAATCCCCGGTCAGGGATGTTTCGATGGCGGTACCGCCCAGTTCACTGTCGCCCTGCGCGGCGTGCGGGTCGCCGACCGAGAAGTACGCGCCGGCGACCGCGACCGGATAATACATGCGGGCGCCCTTGCCGATGCGCCAGTCGTCAATGTTGCCGCCGGTGTAGCCGGGCGGGATCGAGCTGACGAAGTCCGATTCCGATGGCGCCAGGCCCATCGTGCCGAAGTGCAGCCGAGCGGGGACCTTGATGTTGGGGAGGATGCGGTCGCGGCGCTGGATGGTACGATGATCCACCAGCACACCCGGATAGTCGATCGTCGGATGGACGATGCCGTCAGGATCGGTTTGTGGCGTCCAGATATAGTTGTACACGGCGCGGGCAAATGGCTCCCCGGACGTGTCGAGTTCAAAGATGGTGATGACTTCGCGCGGCTTCGGTTCCTCGATCAGGTCCTGATATTGAAAGCCCCAGGATGCGGCGGCGTTGGAGCCGAAGCAGCGACCGGCATGTTCGACGTGGCAGCACGGCCGGGGACGGACATCAAGAATTCTGATTTCCAGGATATCGCCGGGTTCGGCGCCTTCGACCGCCACCGGGCCGGTCAGCAGGTGCACGCCCAGGCCCTCGCCGGCGCCGCGTATGAAAGGACCATCGACAGCGCCGGCGCCGCGGCGCGCGATCGCCTTTTCCCCACGCGTCCAGCGAAAGACGCTTTCGGCGCCGGGATCGCCGGCGATCATGCGGTCGTAGTCATCCCCGGCATGATGCGTCAGGGTTTCGATCGTTGCCCGGTCGCCGGAGCGCACGGTCAGCGCCGGGGCGACGGCTTTGCTGAAATAGCCCCAGTGGACGGTGGCGGGGGAGACGGGAAGCGAATGGTGCCGCATCGGGAACCTCTTGGAACGGTGGAACAAACTGCAAACGCGGTCGCGCCCGGTGATGATCTAGGTGACGAAGCGATCCGCAAGCTGGCTGGCGGGGGCGGAGTCCGAAACCCTTTCGGCGCCCATGGCCTGGAGAAAGCGGGCGGTCAGGGGATGGCGCGGCGCGGAAAGCATTTCCTGGGCCGGCCCTTCCTCAATGATGACGCCCTGGTCTAGGAACACGACCCGGTCAGCGACCTCATAGGCGAAGCGCAACTGGTGCGTGGAGATGATCATCGTCAGCCCGTCCTCGACGGCCAGGCGGCGGATCACGTCCAGAACCTCATTCACCAGTTCCGGGTCGAGCGCGGAGGTCGGTTCATCCAGCAGCAGGACGCTGGGGTTGGGCGCGATGGCGCGGGCTATGGCGACGCGCTGCTGCTGGCCGCCGGACATGTGCCGGGGCAGCGCGTCCGCCCGGTGGGTCAGGCCGACCCGCTCCAGCAACTCGGTGGCGCGGCGGTTGGCAGCGGAGCGCAGCATGCCGTGGACCCAGCGCAACGGCCCGGCGATGTTCTCGCGGGCGGTGACGTGGCTGAACAGGTTGAACTGCTGGAACACCATCCCGACCCCGATGTCGGCCCGCTCCTGCGCCACGGCACGCGGCGACAGCCGACGCCCGTTCTCGGCGAAGCCAACGCGGCGACCGCCGACGCGGACCACGCCGGAATCCCATTGCTCAAGATGGTTGATGCAGCGCAGTAACGTACTCTTGCCGGAACCGCTTGGCCCCAGCAGGGCGACGACTTCGCCGGATCGGATGGTGAGGTCGATGCCATTCAGCACCGCATGGTCGCCGTATTTCTTGCGCAGGCCCTGCACCTCGATCATCGGCAGGCCGTGGGCCACTGCGGCACTGTGTGCCGAACGCGCGCCCGCGGACATGCGCGCCGACGTCGCGACGGCGGTTTCTGCTGGCGGCGGCGCTGCGCTGGTAGCAGTTGGCGCGGTCGGCTTCGACGGCTGCGCCGCAATCTGCGGTGGCCGGACCCAGGGCAGCAGGCGCAGCATGCGGGCGCGACCGGCCGGCCGGTCGAGATCGAGCCAGGATTCAACCAGCAACTGGATGCCGCTGACCGCTCCGGTCAAGCCGAGGTAGATCAGGCCGGAGGCAAAGAAAATCGCGAAAAAGTCGAACGTCGAGGAGGCGAGCTGGGTGCTGCGAAGCGTTAGTTCCTCGACCGAGATCACCGACGCGAGCGATGAATTCTTCAGCGCGCTGATGGCTTCGTTGCCCAGCGCCGGAACCATGATACGGATTGCCTGTGGCGCGATGACGTGGCGCATCAGCACCAGCGGCGTCATGCCCAGTGCCTGCCCGGCCAGCCGCTGCCCGGATTCCACGCCCAGAACGCCCGACCGCAGGATCTCGGCGATGAACGGCGCTTCATTGAACGCCAGCGCAAGGCCGGCCGCGCCGATCGGGCTCAGCCGCAGCCCGATATGCGGCAGCGCGTCGTAGGCGAAGACGAGCTGCAGGATCAGCGGCGTGCCGCGAAAGATCACGGTGTAGGCGCGGGCGACGGCGGACAGGAACCAGAAACGGGACAGTTGCATGCCCGCCAGAACCAGGCCCACCGCCAGGCCACCTGCCAACCCCAGGACAGTGGCTTCAATCGTGAAGCCAATGCCCTGGAGCAGGTACGGCATCGTCAAGTAATGGAGGAACAGATCCATCAGTGGAGGATCAGCTTCGGTGCTTCGAGGTTCTCGGGATCAAGCGACCATTTCACCAGCAGGGTCTTTTCGATGCCGGCTTTCTGCAGTTCCGTCAGCGCCGCGACGATGGCATCGCGGAATTCGGTCTTGCCCTTCGGCACGGCAATACCGACCGAATACGGCAGGGTCACCGCCACCGCCTTCGACAGCTTGTCCGGATACGCCTTCACCGCCTGATCGACGGTATTCACGTCGTTGATGTAGGTATCGGCGCGGCCAGCCAGAATGGCCTGGATGCAATCCGCGTTGTTGTCATACAACTGGACAGACGGTGCCGGCTTGCCGGCGGTCTTGCACTCAGCGGCGAGGTTCTGCACCAGCGGCACTTCGACATAGCCGGTGTTTTCCGCGGCAACGTCGCCGCATAGCGAGGCATTGATGCCGGTGATGTGCTTCGGATTGCCTTTCACCACCAGGACGCCGTCGAACACCTTCGAGTAGGTGATGAAGTCGGCGGCCTTGGCCCGTTCCTCGGTGGCGTAGATATCGGAGATGATGATGTCGGCCTGACCGCTTTGCAGCGTGGGCAGCAGCGCGGCGAAGGCGACCGGCTTATAGGTCACGGTGAAGCCGAGGCAGCTGCCAAGGGATTGCACCAGGTCGATGTCGAAGCCGATATACTGGCTGGGGTCCTTCGGATCGAGCGCTTCATACCCCGGCGTATGCGGGTTGATGGCATCGACCAGCTTGGCGCCCTTCAGCGACGGGTACTTGGCCTGCAGCTGCTTGCAGGCCGCCGGCGTCGCGGGCAAAGCGGCCTGGGCGGCGCTGGCGACGGACATGGCCGCGAGGCAGGCTGCGCCCAGGATGGCCGCGCGCCAACGGCCGTTGATGGCAGGACCAGCCGATCCTGCTTCTGGCCGCCGACTGAACAGATGGTTCAGCATGAAGCAATCCCCTTTCGATATCGTTTCAGTTATCGGACAGCGTAGGGACGACGCCGCAGCGGGCGCTTGGCATCAGGCGAACAATAAGTTTCAGCAAACCCGGCGCTGCCGGAATTCAAGCAGATTGCCCAAATCAGGCCGCGAATTGCGCAATGCGACGTCAGTCCATCCACACGCACCCCGCAGCAGGCTGGATCGGCGCGTGACGAACGCCGGTGCGGCGAAAGGCTCATGCGATCTGCCGGGTGATCAATCGAGGCTTGGACAACGGGTATCCGCGAACAGCCGCTTTCGGATGGCGGCATGCACGCCCCAGTTCCCGTCCACCACCTGGGTCACGCCGAAATCCACCGCCACCGAAAGCAGCGAAATCGCCTCATCCTCCGACAGGTGCTGAGAGGCCATCAGGAAGCGGCGTGCTTTCCGGAAGGCGTCCTTCATCGCCAGGTCGAGCGTCGATTTCTTGTAGACCTCGCTTTGCGCCCGGTCGCCGAGTTCGGCGAGGTAGTTGGCATGGCTGAAGCCCTGGATGACCCATTCCTCGGCGGTTTCCAGCAGGGGATAGTTCACGTCTTCCAGCTTGGTGCCGGCCAGGTCCTGGCGGCGGTGCAGGATGATCTGGAAATCCCCGGTTAGGGAGCACTCGATGGCGGTGCCGCAAAGTTCGGAATCGCCCTGCGATGCGTGCGGGTCGCCAACCGACAGCAGCCCGCCGGGCACCGCCACGGGAAGATACAGCCGAGCGCCCTTGCCGGCGCGCCAGTTGTCGATGTTGCCGCCGGACGGAGTGGGCGGAATCGAGTCGACGATGTCGATTTCCCGCGGCGCCAGCCCGATGACCCCGAAATGCGGCCGCAGTGGGATTTCGACACCCGGCAGAATGCCGAAATTGCGCTGGATGGAGGCCGGATCGACGGGAACGCCGGGATAGTCGATGGTGGGGTGGACGATGCCGAACGGATCGGTCTGCGGCGTCCAGCGATAGTTGTACACGGCCCGGGCGACGTCGCCACCCGCGGCCTGGGCAATCTCATAGATCGTGACAACTTCCCGCGGGCGCGGTTCAGTCAGCAGTTCCTTGTAGTGGAAGCCCCACCACGCGGCGGCATTGCTGCCGAAGCTGCGGCCGGCGAAGGCCGGGTTGGCGCAAGGCCGCGGCTGCAGATCGAGGATGCGCACCTCGATCAGGTCACCCGGCATGGCACCCCGGACGGCAACGGGACCGGTGCAGATATGAACGCCAAACCCCTCACC
>DAICYU010000175.1 GCA_027311485.1 Acetobacteraceae bacterium | reverse complement strand
AGACGTTCGGCTTCAGGCTGGCCGTTTCCTAAGCTGCGTATGAACCATGCGCCTGACCGGTCGGCCAAAACCATATTAAACGGCCGCCATGCGCCGGCGTCTAGGCGCATCACGGCGTCGGCGGCGTCCCTGGCTGTAGCCTGTTCCAGGGCCAGCAAGGGCAGTTCGCCCCTGCTTTGCTTGCCGGCGGCGGGGCCGAGCGTGCCGGGGCGGTTGAGTACGGTGGCGATGACGCCGTGACGGTTCAGGCCCATCCAGGTGCCGCCGCCGGTGCGGTCCCGCCCGGCGACGACTCCCGGGCGGTCGGGCCACCAGGAAGCGGGCGGGTCCCAGGCGCGGTCGATTCGCTCATCCCGGTTGGCAGCCAGCAGGACGTAATCGGGGCGGATCAGGACGACGACGGTGCACACGGTGGCCACAATGCCTTTCTGACCGGGGGCTGGATACGCATCCGCGGGCGCTTCAGGTGAGATAACGGGCAGTCAGGTGTGCCTCAAAATCGCCGGCGTCCAGAGGCTTGCCGGTTGCGCAGCGCAACAGGTCATTCAGGCCCAGGTGCGAGCCCTTGGCGTGGACCATCCGGCGAAGCCAGCCCATCAGCGGCGCGAAGTCGCCCTGTGCCAGGGCCGGTTCCAGGTCTGGCGTGTCGCGGCGGGCGGCGGTCATCAGCTGTGCGGCGGCCATCGCACCAAGCGTATAGCTGGGGAAGTAGCCAATCAGGCCGGCATACCAATGAATGTCCTGGAGACAGCCTTGGCCATCGTTCCGCGGCTCGACTCCAAGGCTTTCGCGCATCCCGTCATACCAGGCGACCGGCAGGTCGGCGACTGTCATGTCGCCGGCCAGCAATGCGCGCTCCAGCCGGAAGCGCAGTGCGACGTGGGCTGGGTAGGTCATTTCGTCGGCATCCACCCGAATGAGGCTCCGCTCCACCCTGCGCCAAAGGCCGGCGAGGTTGGCGGGGGCGAAGGCCGTCGGGTCCCCCCCGAAGGTGTGGTGCAGCACCGGGCCCAGCCATCTCAGGAAGGCGTCGGAGCGACCGGCCTGCATTTCGACGATCAGGGACTGGCTTTCATGCACGGCCATGCCGGCGGCGGCACCGACCGGTTGGCGCGCCCATGCCCCGGGCAGGCCGGCTTCGTACATGGCGTGGCCGGTTTCGTGAATCACGGCATAGATGGCTTGCGCCGGATCGGTCTCGTCGTAGCGCGTCGTGATTCGGATGTCGGTCGGGTTGCCGCCGCAGAATGGGTGTGCGGAGACGTCCAGGCGAGCGTGACGCGCGTCAAGCCCGATTTGCTGAACCAGTTTCCGGCACAGCTCCTGTTGTGCTGCGGCCGGGAATGGACCGGCCAGGGGCATCGGTGCGGGGTGCTGCGCCTGCCGGGCCTCGGCCGCCGGCAGTGCTGATTTAAGGAAATCGTTGTAGCGGGCGAAGATCGGTTCCACATCCGCGGCAGTCACGCCGGGCTGAAATCCGTCCATCAAGGCATCGTACGCATCCAGATCGAGCGCGGCAGCCAGCGCCTGGGCGGATTCGGCCGCAAGCTGAACCACCTGTTCCAGCATCGGGGCGACCGACGCGAAGTCCGATCGCGGACGCGCAACGCGCCAGATCTGTTCGCAGACACTGTCCGCGCGGGCCCTGGCTTCCACCAAATCGGCTGGCAGAGCCACTGCGCGGGTATGCCGGCGGCGCATCAGGCGGAGATCGGAAGTCTGCCACGGATTGACCAATGCGTGCGCTGTTGCTTCAGCCTCGGCAAGATCGTCGGCGACGCGGGCCTCTGTCAGCATCGCGTGCGCGATGCTGGCGAGGACCGCGGTCTGGTCGGCCCGGGCATCGCCGCCGCCCGGAGGCATAATGACCTCGGAGTCCCAGCTCAGGATGTTGGCGGCTTCGTGCAAGGTCGCGATGCGGGCGAACCGTGCCTTCAGGCGTTCATAGGCTGTCATGTTTGCGGCGGTGCCGACGGCTTATTCCGCCGCCTTTGCCAGGTCGAGGGACCGGGTCCGGGTGCGCAGTGTGACGAACTCCTCGGCTGCCGTCGGGTGTATGCCGATCGTGCGGTCGAAGTCCGCCTTGGTTGCACCCATGACCAGGGCGATCGCAATGCCCTGGATGATTTCCGGTGCGTCCTCACCGATCATGTGAGCGCCGACGACTTTCTGGGTCGCCTGCTCCACGACCAGTTTCATGACCGTGCGGCGCGGCCGGCCGGTCAGGTTGTGACGCATCGGGGTAAAGCGGGTCAGGTAGATATCGACGCAGCCCAGTGCGGCGGCGCGTTCCTCAGACAGGCCGACAGTGCCGATCGGCGGCGTGGTAAAGACAGCGGATGGAACGTTCACCAGCGACACCGCCCGGGGATTCTTGCCAAACAAGGAATCCGCCAGCGCGTGACCCTCGGCTGTTGCAACCGGCGTCAGGTTGATGCGGTTGGTCACGTCACCCATGGCGTAGATATGCGGCACGCTGGTTTGCAGCGCGTCGTTGACATGGATGGCGCCCTGCACGTCGGTGGTGATGCCGATCCTGTCCAGGCCAAGATTCGCCGTGTTGGGGCGGCGGCCGGTGGCGAAGAACACCAGGTCAGCGGTGACGGTCTGGCCGTTGCCGAAGGTCAGGGTTCGGCGATCACCATCGGCTACCAGTCGTTCCGGCTGACAGCCCGGGTGCAGGATGATGCCCTGCGCCAGCAGCGCCTCGGCCGAGGCTTCGCGGATGTCGTGGTCGAAGCCGCGCAACGGCAGGTCCTGGCGGTAGATCAGGTGGACCTCGGCGCCAAGTTGCTTGAAGATGCCGGCAAATTCCAGGGCGATATAGCCACCGCCGACCATCACGACACGCTGCGGTATGGTCTTCAGATAGAACGCATCATCCGAAATAATGCCGAGTTCCGCACCGGGAATCGGCGGGCGCACCGGGTGGCCGCCTGTGGCGATGACAATGCGTTCGGCCATGACACGCTGGCCGTTGACCTCCACTGTATGCGGATCGACGATCGTTGCCCGCCCGTCAAAGATCGTCGCACCGGCGTTGGTCAGCAGTTTGCGGTAGATGCTTTCCAGCCGATCGATCTCGCGGTCCTTGGCGGCGATCAGCTTGCCCCAGTCATGCGGGCCTTTCTGAATGGTCCACCCGAAGCCGGCGGCGTCATCCGCCCAGCCGGCATATTCGCCGGCCTGGACCAACAGCTTTTTCGGCACGCAGCCGATATTGACGCAGGTGCCACCCCAGAAACGCTCCTCGGCAATGGCGACCCGGGCACCGTGGCCGGCAGAAATGCGCGCGCATCGCACGCCGGCCGAACCACCGCCGATGACAAACAGGTCGAAGTCCATGCGCGCCCATCCCCTTCTGATAGGATTAATCTGTGGCGGCTGCGCGAATGACGCAAGCCGACCCGGCACGTGATGAAAATGCCGTTGGAGCTGCCTTTCGGTTCATGCAAGATCACCTGGCGGCGGAGTCCCGTTGTTGGATCAAATCGTTGCAATATAAAAATATATAGGGAGCTTACACGATGTCATACGCAGGAAGGACCGCGAGCGCGGACCCGTGGTGGCGCGAGCCCACCAAAGATCAATGGTATGCCTTCATCGCCGCCTGGCTGGGTTGGACACTGGATGCGTTCGACTTCACCGTATTCCTGTTTTTGCTGGTACCCATCGCCAAGGAGTTCCATGCTGACCTGACATTGGTTGTGCTGGTCGGGTCGCTGACCATGTGGATGCGGTTCGGCGGCGCCATGGTGGCCGGCTGGATGGCCGACCGTATGGGGCGCCGGGCACCGTTGATGATCTCCATCCTCTGGTACTCCGTCTGCAATTTTATTGCCGGCTTTTCCCCTACATTCTTGTTTCTACTGGTCTTCCGCACCCTGCTGGGTATTGGTATGGGGGCGGAGTGGCCCGCCGGCGCAGCCCTGGCGACGGAAAGCTGGCCAATCCGGTCACGCGGATTGATGTCGGCTGTGCTGCAAGGGTCGTGGGCACTGGGCTATCTGGTCGCGGCAGTCCTGTACGCAACGCTGTTCGATGTAATCGGTTGGCGCGGCATGCTGTGGATGGGTGTGCTGCCGGCGCTCGCGGTCGTATGGATCCGCTTCTACGTCAAGGAACCTGAGGTCTGGGTGGAGAACCAGAAGCAGCAACGCGAAAAGCAGGCGCATGTGCGGGTGCCGGTCGCAGCCTTGTTCCGCAAGGGCATGGCGCTGAACACGATTTCCTGCTGCTGGTGGCTGATGAGCGGGTTCGTCGTCTATTACTCGATTTTCGGCCTGTTCGCGACGTACCTGACCCGGGAACTGCATCTGACCGCGGCGCAGGTGGGCTGGCCGCTGGCGTTCTCCAACGGCCTTACGTTCCTGGCGAGCTTCCTGTGGGGAAGCCTGACTGACAGCATCGGTCGACGCTGGGCGATGATCATTCCGGCCATCGTCGGCGCCGCAGTTGCGCCAATCTATTTGTTGACGCACGACTACATGACGCTGGCGATCGCGTTTTCCATCCAGGGCGCCTTTGCGGGCGCGATCTACGGGATCAACCCGACCTATACCAGTGAGCGATTCCCGACCGAGATACGGGCGACGGCAGGGGCGTTCTGCTATCATGTCGGCGCCGTGACAGGTGGCTTCGTGCCGCCGGTGCTGACGTATTTCGCGGTCGAACAGCACGTGGGCTTTGCGATCCCCATGCTGATTGGCACTGTCGGTGGTTTGGCGAGTTTCGTTGTGACCCTGTTCTTCAGTCCGGAGACGAAGGGGAAGGAACTCGTATCTCAGTTGCAGATCGTACCGGCCGGCTCGGTATCGTGACCTGACGCCATCCTGGCATATGTCACGCAGGCGGGGCACCGACGTGTCCCGCCTGATCGCCGTCCGGTAGGCGGTAACCGGACGGGCCTTGGCACACCGAATTGCAGATGGACTGGATAGCTGCAAACTTGTCCGGCGGGAGAGAAAAGCCCTTGGCAATCAACAGCGCGATCCGCAAAGCCCAGGCCACCGATGCCGATGCGGTGCGAAACACTGTGCTGGCAGCCTACCAGCGCTACGTCACGGTCATTGGCGCCAAACCAGGGCCGATGCTGGACAACTATGCGGCCCGGATTGCCGCTGATCAGGTCTGGGTGGCAGAGGAGGCGGGATCGATATCCGGCGTGCTCGTGCTGGTGGACGGGCCTGATTGCTTCACGCTGGACAATATTGCCGTGCGGCCAGATCGTCAGGGCACCGGGCTCGGACGGGCGCTGCTGGACTTAGCCGAGGCGGAGGCGACGCTCCGCGGATGGGACACAATCACGCTCTACACGAACGCAATGATGCGGGAGAATATCGCGATCTATGCGAGGCGCGGCTATGTCGAGCAACATCGCCGTACGGAATACGGTTTTGACCGGGTCTATATGGCGTTCCCGCTCGGCGGTCGAACCCAGGCGTAGCGGCCTGCTTGCCGGCAACCGGCTGCGTGGGTTTCGTCTCGGCAGGCTGTATAGTCCGCCTGCCAACCAGCCTCGCGGTCAGGCTGATACGACTGGACGGCACAGCATGAGATGCTGGGCGAAATCAGGCGGCGCGCAGGGCCGGGGGACGCTGGAGCGCCGCGAGTGCCCGGTCGACCGAGGCGAGATTGCGGGCCGACTGCTGAAACGAAACCATTAGGTGGCCGGGTTCGGTTCGCACGACCCGGCCGACGATGCCGGCGCCGGCGCCCAGGTCGATGCCGACCTCGGCACCCGGAGACGCCGTCAGATCGCAGCGCAAGGCAATGCCGCCGCGTGAGATATCGTGGACAACCGCCTGCCCTGGTGGTTGGCCTTTTATGGTTACCACGGCTTTCGCGCCGCGACCCTCAACCCGCTCATAGGCCCGTCGCTCATCGCTGTCGCTGTTCATGGCGGTCAGGAAGTCATCAACCTCAAGACGCAGGGTATCCGCGGTGCGGCGGACTTCATCCGCGGCAGTCAGCACGAAGCGGCTTGCAGAGTCCGTTTGCCCGGCGATCATGAGCACCTGCTCCATCGCCTGGGCAACCCCGCCGGTGGCAATAGTGACAGTCTGAACGTTGCGACTGATTTCCTGGGTTGCGGCTGCCTGTTCCTCGACCGCGGCGGCAATTGCCGCGGCGACCTCATCGACCCGTTCGATCGCCGAACCGACGGCCCGGGCAGCATGCTTAGCTTCGGCACTGGCCGAACTGATGGCCATGATCTGGGATCCGATCTGCTCGGTCGCCCGCGCGGTCTGGGCTGCCAATGCCTTAACCTCGCTGGCGACAACCGCAAAGCCCTTGCCAGCCTCGCCCGCGCGGGCAGCCTCGATTGTCGCGTTCAGGGCCAGCAGGTTCGTCTGGCCGGCGATGTCGCTGATCAGATTTACAATGCCGCCGATTTTTTCGGCGGTGTCCGCCAATCCGGTGACTTTCGTGTTGGTTTCGGCGGTGAGTCCGACGGCTTCCCTCACAGCGGCCGTCACGTGCGTCACCTGCCGGCTGATTTCCGAGATGCTGCTGGCCATTTCCTCGGCCGCGACGGCAACCGCGGAAAGGTCGTGGGACGACGCGGTGGCGTCGTTCGCCGCGTGGGACGTGCTGTCGCGTGTGTGGACAGCGGCTTCGGACATGCCCTGCGCGGCGGATCGCATGCCGTCGGCGGACTTCACAAGATTGGCCATGACACCGGATATCGAGGCGCCAAAATCCTGTGTGTGACGGTCCATGGCCGTCTGTCTGCGGTCCCTGAGTGCCTGCTCATTGGCCTTGGCTTCCGTCAGGCGATGGTTCTCAATCGCGTTCTGCTTGAAGACCCCAACGGCCTTGGCCATTTCGCCAATCTCGTCCGGTTGACCCTGGGCGGGTATTTTGACGTCCCGGTCACCGGTGGCCAGGCGTTGCATTGCGGCAGTCATTGCCAGAAGAGGCCGCGTGATCCCGCGGGCGATGACGGTGCCAAGGATGACAGTCAGCCCGAACATAACCGCGGCTGCACCACTTTCACCCCAAAAGGCACTATTGGCTGTACTGCGGACGGATCCGGCGACCGCAACCATCCGGGCGGCGATCTTGTCTTCGACCTGCTTCATCCGATCGATTCGCATGGTCGTTATTTCGAACCAGTGATCGGCGGCGACGGCACCGAGCGATTCGCCAATTGGCGTACTGAGGACGCGTTTACGCAGGGCGATGACCTCGTCCACGTCTGGTCCGGTCACGGTACGTGCGAGCAGGTCACGGTCGGCTTGGCCCGCGAACACGTCGAACGAGCGGAAATAGGAATTCTCCTCAGAAATGATGCCCATGAACATTGCGTATTGCGCGGCGTCGACCTTGTCGTGGCTAAAGCCGACGGCGCCCGCGGCACGTTCCTGGCCCGCGCGTTCCTTGGCCTGTGCCAGATCATAGAAGGTGGTCAGCGCCTGGGTGACACTCGGTTCGGCGGACAGGCTGACAATCCGGCCGACCGCATCGATCAGCGGGGATATCGTCGCGGTGAAGTAGGCGTTGGACGCCAGGCCGTTTATAGCTAGGTTTGAGATGGCGGTGCGCTTCGCCTCAAGCTGGTCAAGCTGGATGATGCTGGCGCGGATTGTGTCGCCCAAGGCATCTGGCCGGCTAGCGTAGTCCCCTGCCTGCACCATCGCCAGATAGGCTTTTCGTGCCGCGTCCGTTTCCTGCCGCTGACGCGGGAGTTCACGTTGCAGGCGCTGCCCATTGGAGCCGACAAAGACGGCGGATGCGCCGCGTTCACGTTGCATTTCGTGCGCAAACCCGCCAATCCGTGTCGACAAC
>DAICYU010000174.1:337-7801 GCA_027311485.1 Acetobacteraceae bacterium | reverse complement strand
CGGACCCGGTGCCGTTGATCTCGATCACCTGGAACCCGGTGCCGCGCCGCAGCGCGGCGGTGGAGGCGAACCGCACGTCGATGCGGCCAAAATAGAATTCGGGGATCGCGTGCGCCAGGCGGTCGACCGCGGCGGTCAATGCCGGCGTGACGAGGCTGGTGCCATCCTGGAAGATCGAGCCCTTGCAGTGGTTGCCAACGAAGACAAGCTGCACCGACTCGCCCTGGGCGGGCACGGTGTCGAGCCGTTCGGCCAGCCGGTCCAAATACAGGTGCGGCACCTTGCTGGCCCGCTCATCCGCCATGATCAGCGCGCGCAGGGTGGATCGCCCGTCGCCGACCACAACCGGCGGCTTCTTGATGGTCAGAGATGTGATCCGGCCGGATGCCTCATCGGGATGGCGGATGTAGAAGATGCCGGCCTCATTCGGCTCGGACACGTATTTCTGCAGCACCACCACCTCATTGGCGGGGAAGTCCTGCAGGTAGCGCTGCAACCCGGCGCGGTCCCGCAGCAGGCGGACGCCGGTGCCGTTGCAGCCGATATCCGGCTTGGCCACCACCGGATAGCGCAGGCCGTTCGCGGTCATGGCGGCTTCGGCCGACTCTGCACCGTCCGGCCTGGCCAGCACGCCGCAGGCGGGGGCGACCATCTCCGCGGCGTCGGGCCCGATCTGGCACAGGATCGACAGCTTCGACTCGCCGCACAAGCCACCGGTGGTGATCCGCGGGTTGGCCGCGGTGGGCAGGCTGAAATCGCCGTAGCGCAGGCCCAGCAGCACCCATTGCACGACGACCGGGGTGTAGAACATCCAGCCCGGCCAGAACTCGAAGAACGACAGCGGATTGCCCTGCCGCTCCGCCGGTCGCGCCCTGGCGGACACCGCGCTCTCCAGCCTCATCGGCGGGCCGCCTGCACGCCGGCGGCCGCTGCCCGGCCAGCGATGATGACGAAAACGACGAAGCCGGCGGCGCCGGCCCAGCGCCATGCGCCAAGGTGATCCATCAGGAATTGCCCCACTTTCAGGGATACAGTGAACAGCAGACTGGTCCAACAGGCGGTGGCGACGATGGCGGCGGTGGTAAACCGCTTCAGGTCGGCGCGGACGAAGCCGCAGGTGGTGTAGGTCGGCAAGCGCAGGCCGGGCAGGAAGCGGCTGACCAGGACCACCTTGAAGATGCGGCCGCCGATCCAGGCGCGGATGGTTTCCTGCCGACGGGGCGGCAACTGCCGCGCGATCCACGGCACCTGGGCCGACAGCCGGCCGAGGCCGTAAAGCCCAAGATCACCCAGCACGATACCGGCGTAAAGTGACGTCAGTGCGAGCCACATGGGCAGCGCACCGGCGCCAACCTGCATCGCCGCGGCGACGGTGGCTGCATCCTCCAGAATGAAGGTGCCGACGATGATCGCGCCTGCCTGGAACAAGAGCGAGTGGCCAGCCAGCGCCAGCAGGGAGTTGATTGAACTGGCCAGCATGGCGCGGCGAACAGGCCTCTTGCGTTAGGACAGAAGAAACACCGGACATGGGCCGGACGATGCAGGACACTCATCACCTGTTCGTTATTACGGCATGACAATTTTCTAATCTGGTATGGATTCGCTTATCCCGCGGCAATGTTTGGCACGCCGCCACGTGCGGCACCAGCCACCCCCGCGCGGGTTCTGGCCCGCATTCCGCCGAGCGGATTCGACAGGGTGTGCTACCCGTGAGTATCCTCGGCCGGAAATCGGCGAAAAAGAGGAAACACCCGGATGAGTGTCACCTGGACCGAGACAACCCAAGAAATTGCCGGCTGCGGCCTGCATCTTTCGCGTGCGGGCAGTGGCCCCGCGGTGCTGGTGCTGCATCATGATATCGGCACGCCTGACCACCTGACGTTCTACGACGCTTTGGCCGAACGCTTCGATGTTCTGGTACCGCATCATCCGGGCTGGGGCAAGTCGCAGCGGCCGGAATGGCTGCGCCATCCGCGTGACATCGCGGCCATCCATGCCTGGCTGCTGGCCGATCTGGACCTGCACGGCGTGTCGCTGGTTGGCCTTGGCTTCGGCGGCTGGATTGCGGCCGAGATGGCGAGCCAGGCGCCGACGCTGTACCGCAAGCTGGTGCTGATCGGCGCCATGGGCATCAAGCCGCCCGAGGGCGAAATCGCCGACCAATCCATTGTCTCCTACATCGACTATCCGAAAGCGGGATTCCACAAACCGGCGGCGTTCGAGGCGATCTACGGCGATGTGTCCGTCGATCAACTGGAAGCCTGGGACATCGCCCGGGAGATGAGCTTCCGCACCGCCTGGAAGCCCTACATGTATAGCCAGACCCTGCCGCATCTGCTGGGCGGCGTGCGGTCCCCTGCCCTGGTGATCTGGGGCGATGACGACCGGATCGTGCCGGTCAGCGCCGGCCACGCCTATGCGAAGGCGCTGCACAACGCGACCCTGACCACCATCCCTGAATGCGGCCATTTTGCCGAAATGGAAAAGCCCGATGTCGTCGCCCAGCTGACCGCCGATTTCCTGACACAGCACTGAGCCGCGTCGGCCCGTTGCATTATCGCGTAATGACGCCCAGTCGTCGTTCCGCCCGGTCCGATCAGGTTCCAGAACCAAACCAGAGGAGGCTCCGCCATGCATATGATGTATTTCACCGAGCAGCCGATGTCCGCCTACGATGCGCAGGAAGGGCTGAAATACGGCGCCACGGCGTTGACATTCTCCAACAAGCATTACGATCCGCTGGAAGGCAGCCGGCTGTATAACGAATACATCGAGGACTACCTGCTGGCCGAAGAATACGGCGCTGACGGCATCATGCTGAACGAGCATCATAACGCGCCGTTCTGCATGCAGGCGAAGACGAACATCTTTGCTTCGATCCTGGCTGCGATGACGAAACGGGTGAAGATCGTCATCCTGGGCAACCCGCTGCCGCTGGCGGAAAATCCGGTGCGGCTGTCGGAAGAATTGTCGATGATCGACATGATCTCGAAAGGCCGGCTGGTCTCGGGCTTCGTGCGCGGCGGCGGGCAGGAACAGCTGGCCAGCGGCGTGAACCCCGCCTTTAACCGTGAACGCTTTATTGAAGCGCACGACCTGATCCAGAAGATCTGGACCGAACCCGGACCGTTTCGGTGGGAAGGGACGCATTACCAGCACCGTGTCGTGAACCCCTGGGCCGTGCCGATGCAAAAGCCGTATCCGCGTGTGTGGATCCCCGGCGTGCTGTCGAAGGAAACGGTGATCTGGACCGCGCAGCAGCGCTATCCCTATATCGCGCTGAATACGGCGATCGATGCCACCAAGGCGATCTGGGACCTCTACTCCCAAACCGCGTCGGAGTGCGGCTACACCGCGGGGCCAGAGAACTTCGGCTACCTGATCCGCGTGCATGTTCAGGACACGGAAGAAAAGGCGCTGCGCAACGCCCGCCAGTTCATGTGGATGCAGGGCGAGTTCACCGGGCTGGCGCATCCAGTGTGGGCCAATCCGTCGGGCTACTTCTCGCCGACCGGGCGGCGCAATTTCGTGCAGTTCGCCGTCGGGCGGGCGAAAAATCCCCGTGGCAACCCGACTTTTGAGGACCAGATCGCCAGCACAATGATCATCGCCGGCACGCCGGACCAGGTGATCGAGCGGCTGAAATATGTCGTCGAGAACACTCGTCCCGGCATCATGGGCATCTGGGCGAACGACGGCAACGTCAGCAAGGAAGACCGCCAGCGCTGCATCAAACTGCTGTGCGGCGAGGTGATGCCGGCGATCAAGGAATTCGGCGCCGGCCTCGGCCTGAAAGACCCGTGGGAGGCGGATGCCCCCGTCCACCTCCGCTATTCAACCGACCTCGCTCAGCGGCAGGCGGCGGCGGAATAGGATTACTGTGTGCATACCGGGCGGCTTCCCGCGCTTTAACGGGGGAAGCCGCCCGACGCCAATAGAGAGGCCGCGGCTGAAAGCCTATTGCGCGGCGTGACAATGCCCGTCCCCGTCCCCATGTCCCCGGGACAATTTCGGAGGGTATGGCATGGCGTGGACACGGATCACAGACCCCGAGACGATCGAGCGCATGCTGCCGGCGTGGCTGGGCCAGCGGATGATCGGCTTGCGCGGTTCGTTTGGCCTGCTGCTGACCACCGGCGATGTGTTACGGCTGACCTCGATCGTTGCCGCGCATCAGTCGCCGCAAGACACGATCCTGCTGGACGTGCTGATGGACAACGCCGGGGTTCCTGACGGCATCGACCTGGCCTGGCGGTCCAAGCACTTCCTGGGTGCGCCCGTTCCCGGTGCAACCCTGGCAACCGTGCATCTGGCCCATATCGTTGCGGCTGTGGAATTCACCGTCGCCGAAATGGCGGAGGAACCGGCGGAGAAGGAAACCATCCTGCCTGACGAATTGGATCCGGAACAGACCGACAGCGATCCAGTCAAGGTAGCTGCCCGCCTGACCGCCTGAAACCGCCGGCCGTTGTTGCGGATCTGCCCCGACACCGCGCAACGACAGGCCGTCTTCCTCACGCTCACGCCGGTATGATGTCTCCAGCGGATCGGGATCGCCTAGGATTTACCCAGGCACCTGATTCGATATCATTTCATTACAAGGGAGGCTTCCGTGCCGGATGCGGGAAATCTGCGTGCGGCTGTGTCTGTTGTTGCCTGGCTGACTTGTTCCTGGGCGGCGACAGGGATTTTTCAACCGGCCAGGGCGGATGCACCCGCCGTACCCGTGCTTGACTGGCAACCTTGCGATCCCAGTCAGCCCAATTCGTTCGACTGCGCAACGGCCAAGGTCCCGCTCGATTACGCGCATCCGGATGGTCAGACGATCGACCTGGCGGTGATCCGGCACAAGGCAACCGGACCCGGTGCCAGGATCGGCACGCTGTTCTTCAACCCGGGCGGTCCGGGTGGGTCCGGCGTGACCGATCTGCCGGCGTTTCTGTCGCTGTTTCCCGCCGCGGCACAGCAGCGCTTTGACATTGTCAGTTGGGATCCGCGCGGCACCAACGCCAGCACCGCCGTGCAGTGTTTCGCCAGCGCTGCCGATGAGGCCCAGTTCTTCACAGGCATTCCGACGCGGACGTTTCCTGTCGGCAACAGCCTGATCAGCGACTGGCTGGCACGCTTCAAGCAATTTGCCGGGATCTGCAAGGACCGGAACGGTGCGCTTCTGTCGCACGTATCTACGGTGGATACGGCGCGGGACATGGACCTTTTGCGGCAGGCCGTGGGCGAGCCGCAGTTGAGTTACCTCGGCACGTCCTATGGCACGTTGCTGGGCGCGATCTATGCCAATTTGTTTCCTGACCGGGTCCGGGCGATGATCCTGGATGGCGTTGTCGATCCGGTGGCATGGAACAATGGCCCGGGCGACCGGCCTGCGCTCACCACGTCGCTGCGGATCGGCAGCGACACCGCGGTGGCCGACTCGCTGGATGCGTTCCTGGACCGGTGTGGTCAGGCCGGCCTGGGGGCATGTGCATTTTCGACCGGCGATGCCGCTGGCACGCATGCGAAATTCGTCACGCTGGCGGCACGGATAAAGACGACGCCCGGATCGTTCAACGGCAAGACGATCGACTATGCCGCCCTGTATACCGCCATGGCCAATGTTCTGACGACCGCCCTGCCCGAACCCGGCTTTCCCGGATGGGCATTCGCCGCGACGTTCCTGCAGGCGCTTTGGACAGGTGTCGATCCGGCGGCCAGTGCAGCCACTGCAGCGGCTGCGACCGTTCCGGCGGCACCGGCCGATTCAAAATACACCAGCGACTTCCAGGCGAATGCCGTTCAATGCGGCGAAAGCCCGAATGCACGGGCCGAGGCATTCCGCCGGCTGAACCGTTTCACCCTCGCCCGGTCCGGCCCGATTGGCCTGCATGGGCTGTGGGCTGATGAAACCTGCGCCGACTGGCAGGCGAAGGCAGCCGAGACCTATGATGGCCCCTGGAATACGCCAACACCGGGCACCATCCTGGTGATCGGCAACACCCATGATCCGTCCACACCCTACAGCGACGCGGTTGCGCTGACGCAGGAGCTGGCGAAGAGCCGTCTGCTGACGGTGGACGGCTTCGGGCACACGGTGCTGCTGAACCCGAGCCGCTGTGCCGGGCAGATCGAAAGCGACTACCTGGTGTCAGGCGCCCTGCCGGCTGTCGGCACCGTGTGTCCGCAGGATGCACTGCCTTTCTGAAGTCGCCACCGAAGGGCAGGGTGCCATCCGGCACAGGGACGGATGCTATCCTGCCGATAGATGGTGCCCGTCCTGACGGCTGCCGCCAGTGTCCTGACCCCGGATTTCGTTGCGTTGTCGACGGACATATGGGGCCAGCAGGCAACTGAAAACAAAGGGCACGTATCATGATCGGGTCAAGGTGACCCGATCATGATCTGGACGTCATCGTTGAGTCGCAGGATTCACGCCTTTCGCCCGGCAGCGTCAGGCGATCATGCGCCACGCCTACGACAGGTCGGTTTTCCCGGTATGCAGGCGCAGCCGCATATGGTCGGGCACCTCCTGCCCGGCATCGACGAAGGCCTTGCGCAGGGCTGACATCGACGGGCCGAAGATGCCGGCACGGTTTTCGCTGCACCATTCACGGGATGCGGTGGTGGTTTCGATGCTGCCCTGGAACTTCGGCATCACCCAGCGGGCGAACAGCTCATAACTGCGCAGCGTCTGCTCCCGGTTCGCCCATTCATGGCTGCGGAACAGCACCGCCCCTGCCCCGCCGCCGGTCAGCGACAGCAGACGCTCGATCCCCGCCGCGATGGTTTCAGGTGAACCCACCAGGGTCGATCCGGTGGCGCGGCCTTCAGCCAGCGGATTTTCGCTGCGCATGGGGGGACGGCCAAGCGTTTCGCTGAAGTAGGTGAGTGTTTCAAGACGCTCGCCGTGGCGGCATTCGGCGATGGCCTGTTCATCGGTTTCGGCGCAGTGCATGTTGATCACCAGCCGCCAATTGTCGCGGTTCAGCGTCTTGCCGTACCGGGCCGCCTCGGCTTCGCCCATCTGCCAGTATTCGGCCAGCTTCGTCGGACCGCCAGGCAGGCCGGCGCCCAGCGACAGCAGGCCGACCCCGTGCTTGCCCGCGGCCAGCACGCCGGCCGGGGTCGTTGCGCTTGCCACCGCGATCGGAAACCCGCCCTTGGTGTATGGTTTCAGATGCAACCGTGCTTCACGCAGCGTGAACCAGTCGGTCTTGATGGTGACCGGTTCCTGGCAGGCCAGCAGGGCCATGATGGCGCCCAGGGATTCGTCCATCATGCGCCGCTGCTGTTCGGCCTCGATCCCCATCATGTAGGCATCGGACACCAGCGCGCCCGGCCCGCAACCCAGCATCGCTCGGCCGCGGGTCATGTGATCCAGCTGCACGAAGCGCTGTGCCACCAGCAGCGGATGATGATACGGCAGGCTGGTGACACCGGAGCCCAGCATGATGTGGCGGGTCTTTTCAGCGG
>DAICYU010000174.1:0-300 GCA_027311485.1 Acetobacteraceae bacterium | reverse complement strand
TGGTGTTCGCCGATCCAGGCTTCATCGTAGCCGAGGTGATCGAGCCACTGGATCAATTCCAGGTCGCGTCCCAGCGCCAGCGTCGGGTTATCCCCGACGCGGTGGAACGGGGCGAGGAAAATGCCGAAACGCAATCCTTCATGGGTCGCCATGTCTGGGTCTCCGACTTCTTGACTGACCGGCAGGGTGGCGGGCGGTCATCACCCGGTCAAGCGGCACCCGGCTCGGCAACAGGATCGTTCCGCCGAGCGGGCGACTGCATCCGGCGGACCGGGCCAGCAATCTTGGCGCCGGACGGAA
>DAICYU010000173.1:3727-7806 GCA_027311485.1 Acetobacteraceae bacterium | reverse complement strand
GGGTGGCCCCGATCAACGGCGCCTCATCCCGCGCCGGCACCACGACGGCAACCGAAGGCGCCACACCCGGCGCCAAACCCCGCTGGGCGGCCAGCAGGACCGGCCCGGCCTGCCAGAACCGGCCATGGGCGAACAGCAGATACAGCCAGATCGCCAGCGACAGAACCGCAGCCAGCATCATGCCTTCAGCATGCCGTTGGCACGGAACCAGGCCACCGCGTCAACCACCGCCTCCCGCACCGGGCGCGGATGGTACCCCAGTTCCCGGATCGCCTTGTCCGACGCATAGAACATCTTCTTGCGCGCCATCTTCAGATGGTCCCGCGTCATCATCGGCGCGACACCGGTGATCGGGGCGAGCTTCTCCATCACGAAGGCCGCCGGCCACAGCAACTTCTCCGGCAACTGGATCGTCGGCGGCTTGCGGTGCACCACATCAGCGACCAGCGCCAGGATGTCCTTCAGCAGCATATTCTCCCCGCCCAGGACGTAGCGCTCCCCGATGCGGCCCTTCTCCAGCGCCAGCGCATGGCCCTCCGCCACGTCATCGACATGCACGATGTTCAGGCCGGTATCGATAAAGGCCGGCACCCGACCGGCCGCGGCGTCCAGGATCACCTTGCCGGTCGGCGTCGGCTTGATGTCGCGCGGCCCGACCGGCGCGGCCGGATTGACCACGACCACCGGCAGCGATTCCTTTGCCGCCAAGTCCAGCACCGCGCGCTCGGCCAGGTATTTGGACCGTTTGTAGGTGCCGACGAAATCAGCCAGGTCGGCGGGCGTGGTCTCATCCGCCGAGGTCCCGTCACCGATCTGCCCAAGCGCCGCCACCGAACTGGTATGCACGATCCGCTCCGCCCCCGCCTTCGCGGCGGCTCGGACCATCGCCAGCGCACCGTCCACGTTGGCGCGCAGCATCGCATCCGGGTCAGGCACCCAGACGCGATAATCGGCCGCGACATGCACGACGAACCGGCAGCCGGCGGCGGCACGGGCCAGCGAGTCGGGGTCTGTCAGGTCGCCAATTACGATTTCGGCGTCCAGCCCGGCCAGATTGCGCCGGTCACTGCCGGGCCGTGTCAGCAGCCGCAGCGTATGGCCGCGTGCCGCCAGCACACGGGCAACCGCGGACCCCACAAAGCCGGTGGCACCTGTCACCAGGGTCGTCATGGTCTTCCCCTTGCATTTCGGCGGTCGTCCTTAGCCGATGCGCCGGGTTTGTGGAAACGGTCCGCTTGCCGTCTGGTTGCAGGACAGGCAGAACCCGCCCGTCATGAAACGCCTCTCCTACATCCTTGCCCTGCTCGGTGTTCTCCTCGCCCTGCTGCTGGTATCCTGGTTCGGCTTCGGCAACGTCATCCGCGCGGTCGGCCGGGTCGGCTGGCTGGACTTCGCCGTGATCGCCGGCTGGCAGATCCTGCTGTTCGCGCTCCTGGGGATCGCCTGGCAGGTGATCACGCCCGGATATAGCCCGGGCCGGCTGTGGGTCATGATCTGGGGCCGCATGGTGCGGGACGCGTCGTCCAACTGCCTGCCGTTCTCCCAGGTCGGCGGTTTTATCTTCGGCATCCGCGCCGTCACGCTGCATGGGGTGGAGTGGCACACCGCCACCGCCTCCACCGTCGTGGATGTCACCGCCGAGTTCCTGGCGCAGATCGCCTTTGCCGCCATTGGACTGGGCATCCTGCTGTCGCGTGCCCCGTCCTCCCGGCTCGCGGTGCCGATGGAGGTTGGGATTGCCCTGGCGATCCTGGCCTGCATCGGCTTCGTCTGGGTGCAGCGCGGCGCCGCATCGGTATTTTCCCGCCTGGGCAGGCGGATCGCGGCAAGGTGGTTTCCCAACGCCGATGAGCGGTTCGAAGTCCTGCAGGCCGAAATGACGCTGATCTACGGCCATGCGTTCCGGCTGGCGCTGGGCTTCGGGCTGCACCTGATCGGCTGGATCTGTGCCGGCATTTCCGACTGGATCATCTATCATGCCCTCGGTGTCCCGATCGCCGTCGATGACGCGCTGGCGATCGAAGCACTGTTGAGCGCTGCCGCCGCGGTCGCCTTCCTGGTGCCGGTGAACGCCGGCGTGCAGGAGGCCGGGTATGCCGGCCTGGGCGCGATATTCGGCGTGGCACCGGGGCTTTCGCTGGCCGTTTCCCTGGTGCGACGGGCGCGCGACATCGCCGTGGGCGTGCCGATCCTGCTGATCTGGCAGTATGTGGAAGTGCGCCGGCTGCGGCAGCGCCGGCGTGCACTGGCCGGGTCGGGCGATTGACGGAACGGCGGCGCACCGGCATCAGTCCGCGCCATGCGAGTTGCAGCCATCCTCGTCGCCGCCGGTTCGGGTACGCGCTTCGGTGCGGAACTTCCGAAACAGTACCTGATCATCGCCGGGAAGCCGGTCATCCGTCATGCGGCGGAGGCGCTGGCCGGCCATGTGTCGCTGTTGCAGCCCGTCGGCGAAGCGGCGCCGATCGAAGCGGCGCTGGCCGGGGTTGCCGGCCTGTTGCCGGTGGTACCGGGCGGGGCGACGCGGCAGGACAGCGTGTCCGCAGGGCTGGCGGCGCTGGCGCCGCACCGGCCGGACATCGTCCTGGTGCACGACGCGGCCCGGCCCGTCATCCCCGAGGGCACTATCCCTGCCCTGCTGTCCGCCTTGCGGGAATCCGCCGGCGCAATCCCCGCGGCGCCGGTCGCTGATACGCTGAAGCGAGTGGTGCGCGGCGTGATCACCGAGACGGTGCCGCGCACCGGGCTCTTCCGCGCCCAGACGCCACAGGCGTTCCGCTTCGACGTCTTGCTGGCGGCACATCGCGCCGGCCTGACCGGAGCGACCGATGACGCCTCACTTCTTGAGGCGGCGGGCCAGACGGTGGAGGTCGTGCCGGGGTCGGATGACAATATCAAGCTGACCTATCCCGAAGACCTGATCCGGCTGGAGCGTATCATGACCAGGACGATGATCCCCCGCGTCGGCACCGGCTTCGATGTGCATGCGATGGAAGCCGGGCGGCCGCTGGTCCTGTGCGGCGTGCAGGTGCCGCATGACAAGGGCCTGGCCGGGCATTCCGACGCCGATGTCGGCATTCATGCGCTGTGCGACGCGATCTACGGCGCCTTGGCCGAGGGCGATATCGGCCGGCATTTCCCGCCCAGTGAGGCGCAGTGGAAGGACGCCGACAGCGCCCGCTTCCTGCGGCACGCCGCGGCACGGATCGCCGCACGGGGCGGACGGCTGGCGAACGCCGATGTGACGCTGATCTGTGAGCGGCCGAAAATCACCCCGCATGCCCCGGCGATGATGGCCCGTTTGGCCGAACTGCTGGAAGTTGAGGTCGGACGTATCTCGGTGAAGGCGACGACGACCGAAAAATTGGGCTTCACCGGCCGCGGTGAAGGCATCGCTGCTCAGGCTGTGGTATCCATTCTGATACCCGAATAGAGGTCCGGAGGCCCCTGCTTATGATAAGACGTCTCGCTTTGCCGGCCGTGTTGGCACTTGGCGTGGTGGCCGGCTGCACCCAGTCGAACACGACGTCGGCCACTGATGCGAACCCGTATCCGGCGGTCCCGCCGTTGATCTCCGAGCCCATTCCCAAGCCGCCCGTCACCGCGGAGGCGCTGATGTGGCAGCCCGGCCACTGGGACTGGACCGGTAGCGGCTACGTCTGGGCCAAGGGACAGTATGTGCCAGCCGCGGGACACGGCAACATGTGGATGCCCGGCTGGTGGGCGCGCACCCCGTCCGGCTGGCAGTGGCAGCCGCCGCACTGGATGTCCTGAACCGACCCGGCAGCTGGGTGATCGGGTCCTGCAAGGCTGGGACCCGGCGCGCCGCCGCCCGCCATTGCTCTGGCCGGACTGAGTTCATATGGATTGCCAAAGGGCCAGCCACCAACCGGTGAACCACCCAGGGGTGAACCACCAACCGGACAATCGGTCTGGCCATGTGCATCCCCAACCAGGCTGGCCGCTCATGCCGTTCAGCGACGGGGCTGGAATCCGCTCCGTCTGTCGGGGGAAATGTTCGCATGACTGATCCATCGCTCGCCCGGGCCCTGTTCACCCCGCGTCGGGTCGCCCTGATC
>DAICYU010000173.1:294-3717 GCA_027311485.1 Acetobacteraceae bacterium | reverse complement strand
CGCCCGGGCGCAGGTGTATCTGCGACGGCACGGATTCACCGGCGACCTGTTCCCGGTGAACCCGCGCGCCGACACCGTGCTGGGCGAGCCCGCCTTCAAAAGCCTCCGGGACGTCCCCGGGCCGATCGACTTCGCCTACGTCCTGGTCGGCACCGAGCATGTGGAGGCGGCGATCCAGGATTGTGCCGCCCGCGGCGTGCCTGTGGCGTGCGTTCTGGCCGACGGTTTCGCCGAAACCGGGCCGGATGGCGTAGCCCTGCAACAGCGCGTCGTCGACACCGCCCGCGCCGGCGGCGTCCGCCTGCTTGGCCCCAACTCCATGGGTATCATCAACATTCCCGCCGCAACGGCCTGCTCGGTCAACGCCGTGCTGGAAGCTGAGACGATCCGGCCGGGCCGCTGGTCGCTGGTCTCCCATTCCGGCAGCATGATGGGCACCATCGCGTCCCGTGCCGCCGGCCGCGGCCTGGGCTTCGCCAAAATCATCGGCACCGGCAACGAAGCCGACCTGACCGCCGGCGAAATTGCCGACCTGCTGGTCGATGACCCCGACACCGACGCCATCCTGCTGTTCCTGGAGACGATCCGCCGGCCCGAGCTGTTCGAACGCGCCGCCCGACGTGCCCATGCCGCCAACAAGCCCATCATCGCCTACAAGCTCGGCCGCTCCGACGCCGCGGCGCAACTGGCGACGACGCATACCGGCGCCATTGCCGGGTCCGATGCCGCCGCGGATGCCTTCTTCCGCGCCATCGGCATCGTCCGGGTCGATCAACTGGAAACGCTGCTGGAAATTCCGCCGCTGCTGCTGGGCCGAGCACCGGTGGCGGAGCCGAAGCGCGCGGTGCGGATCGTCACGACGACCGGTGGTGGCGGCGCGCTTGTCGTGGACCGGCTGGGCATGGCCGGGATTGCAACGGCGCATATGCTGGATACCACGCTGGCCGGCGCCAGCAGGGATTTCGTCGCCAATGCCCTGAACGAAGCCCGCGACGCGCCGGACGCCGATGTCGCCATCGCCGTGATCGGCAGTTCGGCGCAGTTCCGCCCGCAGGAGGGGGTGGCCGGCGTCATCGCCGCGCAGGGCCGTAACCCGATCTGTGCCTTCATCGTGCCGCAGGCCGACCAGGCGATGCGGCTGCTGGGTGACGCCGGCGTGGCGGCGTTCCGCACGCCGGAGGCCTGCGCCGATGCGGTGCGGGCCTACCTGGATTGGCGCGGGCCGCGCCCGGTGCCACCCACCGGCGATATCACGACCGCCGCGGGGCGGGTCGGTGATGCCAGGAATGAGCCAGGCGCCCGCGCCGTGTTCGCCGCGCTGGGCGTGCCGGACAGCGCCCGGCTGGTTGATCCCGAGGCACCACCGCCCGACCTGCGCTACCCCGTCGCGCTGAAGGCCGTATCCGAGGAGATCGCGCACAAGACCGAGGCCGGGGCGGTGGCGCTGAACATCGCCGACGCCCCAGCCCTGCGCGCCGCAGCCGCCGCGATGAAGTCCCGCCTGGGTGCCCGCATCACCGGCTTTATCGCCCAGCCGATGGCGAAGGGCGTGGGGGAGGCAATCCTGGGCTATCGGCGCGATCCGCTGGTTGGGCCGGTCGTGGCACTGGGCGCCGGCGGCGTGCTGGCCGAGGTGTACCGCGATATCGTGCTGCGTGTCGCCCCGGTCAGCGTCGAGGATGCGCGGGAGATGATCGGGCTGGTGAAGGGCCTCACGCCGGCACGCGGCTATCGCGGCCTGCCGAAAGGCGATCTGGAGGCTTTGGCGCAGGCCGTCGCCGCATTCTCCCGCCTCGCGGCTATCGACGCCGTGGCCGAGGCGGAGATCAACCCGCTGATCATTCTGCCCGAGGGTCAGGGCGTGGTGATGGCCGACGCGTTGCTGGCAACGGCGTAGCGCTGGCCGCCCTCAGTGCCCGGCCACTCAGGCCGCCGGCCATTCAGGGCATCGGCCACTCGGGGCATCGGCCACTCGGGGCGCTGGCTATTCAGGGCCTGGGGGCAGCCCGGTTACGCCGCGCGCACGCCGCTCAGGAACGTGTTGACTTCGCTGGCCAGCCCCTCCGCCTGTTGCGACAATGTTCCGGCAGCGCCCAGCACCTGGTTCGCCGCGACACCGGTTTCGTTGGCGGCCTGTGTCACGCCGGCGATGCTGCCTGTCACGTCCTGCGTTGCGCCGGCGATCTGTTGCACATTGCGCGAGATCTCGGCTGTCGCGGCACCTTGCTGCTCCACCGCCGAGGCGATCGTGGTCGCGATCGTGCTGACCTCCGTGATCGTGCCCACAATGCCGCTGATGGCACTCACAGCCTCCTTGGTCGCCGATTGTATCTGGCCGACCTGCGCGCCGATCTCCTCGGTTGCCTTCGCCGTCTGGTTCGCCAGGTTCTTCACTTCGGACGCGACGACGGCGAAGCCCTTGCCGGCATCGCCGGCGCGGGCCGCTTCGATGGTCGCGTTCAGCGCCAGCAGGTTTGTCTGCCCGGCGATGCTGGTGATCAATCCGACCACCTGGCCAATCTTGTCGGCGCCCTCGGACAAGGCGCGCACGATCATGTCGGTGCGCTGCGCGTCCACAACCGCCCGCTCGGTGATCGACGCCGATTGCGCGACCTGGCGCGTTATCTCGTGGATCGAGGTGGTCAATTCCTCGGCGGCCGACGCCGTGGTCTGCAACCCCGCCGAGGCCTGCTCCGCCGCATTGGCCACAATCGCGGCCTGCTCGTTGGTGCCCGCCGCCGTATCGGTCATCGACCGCGCCGTCGCTTCCAGTTCGGTCGATCCGGACGCCAGGGCCTCCGTCAGCGCACCGATCCTGGCCTCAAACCCTCCCACCAGGTCGGCAAGCCGGCTGGCACGCGCCTCCTTGGCAGCGCGTTCCCCCTCCTGCTCTACGGCAATACGTCTGGCCTCGATCGCGTTGCGCCTGAAAACCTCAAGTGAGCGCGCCATCAGTCCGACCTCATCCTTCCGGTCAGCGCCGGCAACAAGGACATCGAGATCGCCCGCGGCAAGACGGCCGACCGTGTCACTGACCCCGCGGATCGGCTTGACGACTCCACGGATGATCGCCAGCGCACTGCCTAAACACAGCAGGCCGCAGAAAAAGATCGCTACGATGGTCATCCATTTCGCCGATTGGTAGGTCGCCTGGCCTTCATTCGCCGCCGTCCTGCCCTGCGCGGCATTGAATGTTGCGTTATCCATGGCGGCCCTTAAAGCCGCGTCGTAATTGGATTTATCGTCGCCCTTGAACAGCGCAATCATGTCGGAAATGTTGTTGCTGGCCAGTTCCAGTACCTTGCTGCTGCTGGCCTTGTATTTTGCCCATTGCGCAACAAACGCCTTCATCAGCTGCTCATCCGATGTCCCGGTGTTAACGAGCGGCTGATAAGCGACATACGCGGCATCGGCGGCGGCAAC
>DAICYU010000173.1:0-284 GCA_027311485.1 Acetobacteraceae bacterium | reverse complement strand
GCGGAACAACTCCGTGTCAGCCGCAACGGCCGATGGATCCAGGTTCGCCGCGGAGATAACAGCCCGCGCCTCGCTTTCCCTGGCATGACCGACGGCGGCGGCAAGCCGGCCAAGCGCCTCAATAGAAGGGAGCCAATTATCCCTGACATCGGCCGCTTTGGCGTTGATTGAGGCTGATTGGGACAACCCGAAAACGCCGAGCGTTAGGATGCTGGCAAATACCAGTGTGAAGGCTGCCACCGTTTTGGTCGAGATCGACCAGTCCTGCCAGAACCGCATACAGG
>DAICYU010000172.1 GCA_027311485.1 Acetobacteraceae bacterium | reverse complement strand
CTACCGATTCAACCAGTGATTAGTCGTGGTCCGACCACGACGAGAAGCTCGATATTTGTCTTGACTATCGTCCACATCCGCTGTCTTGCGCGACAGGGTATCGTTTTACTTGGAATTTTGTGCTTCCCGCTTTGTTCGGGTGACGACGTGGCGAGTAGAAGGATAACTCGAATTCCGTGCAGCAGCGGGACAGAGCGAGAGGGAGCGGGAAGGCTGATCGGAGCCGGGTGACACCTCCAGGCTGGTTCGCACTGGGGTACTGCCGATCCCAACTGTTCCGTCAGAATAAGAAAGTGGCGTTCAGGTAAGGAGAAGCGGATGACAAAGCAGATCAATTGTGTATTTGGCGTCGATATCGATGCGGTCGCAGGCTGGCTCGGCTCCTATGGCGGGGAGGATTCGCCCTCCGACATCCAGCGCGGCGTATTTGCGGGTGAGGTGGGAACCCCGCGGCTGCTCAAGCTGTTTGACAAATTCAATATCAAGGCGAGCTGGTTCATTCCGGGCCATTCGATCGAGACCTTCCCGGAGGAGACGCGAATGATCGCCGCTGCCGGGCACGAGATCGGCGCGCACGGCTATTCGCACGAAAATCCGGTGGCGATGACGCGCCGCCAGGAAGAAGACGTGCTTAAGAAATCGATCGAATTGATCGAGAAATACTCGGGCAAGAAGCCGCGCGGCTATGTCGCCCCGTGGTGGGAAATGTCGAATTCCACGGCCGAGCTGCTGCTGCAGAACGGCTTCCGCTACGATCATAGCCAGTCGTATAGGGATTTTGTACCGTTCTATGCTCGGGTCGGCGATTCCTGGACCAAGATCGACTACTCGAAGACCGCTGCCGAGTGGATGCACCCGCTCCAGCGCGGCAAGGAAGTCGACCTCGTCGAGATCGGCGCGAACTGGTACGTGGACGACCTGCCGCCGATGATGTTCATCAAGAAGTCGCCCAATAGCCACGGCTTCGTCAATCCGCGCCATCTTGAGGAGATGTGGCGCGACCAGTTCGACTGGGTGTACCGCGAGATGGACTACGGCGTGTTCCCGATCACCATCCACCCGGACGTCAGTGGCCGGCCGCAAGTGCTGATGATGCTGGAGCGGCTGATCGGCCACATCAACGCCCATGACGGCGTCCACTGGATGACGATGGAAGAGGTCGCCGAGGATTTCCGGCGCCGCCATCCGTTCAAGGGGTAGTAGCAGGCAAGTTTAGGGAGCGGAATCGGACGGGCAGGGGATCAGCGGATGTGCGTGCTGTGCGGGCAGATGTTCAGCGAGATCCACTGGTCGGAGCGCCTGCTCGATCCGGAAGCGGTCACGCAGGGAGCGGGAGAGACCACGCGCCGGCAAAACCGGCACGCCCGCACCCGGCTGATCGGCAAGGTGCTCGCGCATTACGGCCTCGACGTCAGCGACGACTGGAGCGCGACCAACTATGTCGTCGGCAACCGCAAGGGGGCGCAACAGGTCGTCGCCAGCCTGGCGGAGCTGTGGCCCGCAGCCAGCCGGATGGCTGGCCGTCCGCTCGATCCGCTTGACCCGGCGCTGCTGGACCGCCTGCGTCGCCCCAATGCGGAAACCGAAACATGACGCTGGACGGACGCCGAGCGGTCACGGTGCTGTCGGGCTTTCTCGGCAGTGGCAAGACCACGCTGCTGCGGCGCTATCTGTCGGCGCAGGGCGGTGCTGGCATTGCCGTCATCATCAACGAGTTCGGCGCCGTCGGGGTCGATCATCACCTCATCCGCATGGTGGAGGAGCGATCTGTCCTTCTGCAGGGCGGCTGTGTGTGCTGCAGCCGGCGGGAGGATCTGGTGCAGACGCTGCGCGAACTGCTCGACCTGGAGCAGAGCGGCGCGCTTCCCCCGCTGCGGCAGGTGGTGATCGAAACGAGCGGGATCGCCGACCCGGTGCCGGTGCTGTTCACGCTCGCCACTGATCCGGTGCTGAAGCATCATTTCGCCCCCGCCTCGGTGGTCGTCACGCTTGATGCGCTGAACGCCGCGACGCAGATCGAGCGGCAGCCGGAAGTCCGCAAGCAGATCATCGCAGCCGACCGGTTGGTTGTCACCAAGACCGATCTTGCCCCGCGTGAGGCAGTCTCTCGCTCCCGGATGCGGGTGCGCCAGCTTAATCCGACCGCCCGCATCACGGTCTCCTGCCTCGGCGACGGGTTTGACGTGCTTGAGCCGGCAATTGGGATCGACCGGGCAGAGGCGATCGGCCAGGCAGGCGCGCTTCAGCCCGACGCCGATGCGGCCTCGCTGCATAAGGATGTGCAGGCGACGGCGCTTGGGTTCAGCGCTCCGCTCGATTGGCCGGCTTTTGGCGTCTGGCTTGGCATGCTGCTGCAGGCGCGCGGTCCGGACGTGCTGCGCATCAAGGGGCTGCTGGATATCGGCGACGCCGGGCCGGTGGTGATGAACGTCGCGCAGCATGTGGTTCATCCGCCCGAGCACCTGCCGGGCTGGCCCGCCGACGCGCACCGCTCCTACCTCGTCTTCATCACCCGCGGGATCGATCCCGCGCGTATCTCCGAATCGCTTGAAACATTCCAGCGTGCCGGCGGTCGGCCAGACCTTTCTGTGACAAGGCTTTCCTGATGCAGGCTGCCAAATTGGACATGTCCCTTCCTCGCGTCACCGTCTTTTCCACCGGCGGCACGATTGCCTCGATACCCAGTGGAGACGCAGCCGCGGCGCCAGCGTTGACGGCGGCGCAACTGGTCGCCGCCGTGCCGCAGCTGAGCGGCGTGGCGGAGGTGACGGCGGTACCGTTCCGCCAGGTCCCCTCATCGGAACTTACGCTCACCGACATGATCGCGCTCGCCCGCGAAATCGAATTGGCCGTGGCGGACGGCGTTGATGGCGTGGTGATCACGCAGGGCACCGACACGCTGGAGGAGACATCGTTTGCCCTCGATCTGCTGTGGGGTGGTGAAGCACCGGTCGTGCTGACCGGGGCGATGCGGAATCCGGCGCTTCCAGGCGCCGACGGGCCTGCAAATCTTCTCGGCGCCGTGCTGCTGGCGACAAGCCAGGTCGCGCGCGGGCTCGGCGCCCTGGTGGTCTTCAACGACGAGGTGCATCTGCCGCTGTTCGTGCGTAAGACGCACACCGCGAATCTGGCGACCTTCCGCTCCTCCCTGACCGGCCCGATCGGCTGGATCACTGAGAATCGGCCAAGCATCGCGCTGCGCCCAGCCGTGCGCCACGCCATAAGGCCGCCGGCGGACCTGCAGGCGATCCCGCCAGTGGCCGTGCTGAAGGTGGCGCTCGGTGATGACGGCCGGCTGCTGCCAGCTATCGCCTCCCTCGGATACCGCGGACTTATTGTCGAGGCGATGGGCGGCGGCCATGTTCCCCGCGCCATGGTGGAGCCGCTGGCGGACCTCGCTCGGCGTATCCCGGTGGTGCTGACGTCGCGGACCGGCGCCGGGGAGGTGCTGCGGGGCACCTATGGGTTCCCCGGATCGGAAACTGATCTGCTCGGGCGGGGGCTGATCCATGCCGGCATACTGGACGGTCCGAAGGCGCGGCTGCTGCTGGCCCTTCTCCTGGCGTCCGACGCGCCCCGTGAAACGATTGAAGCGGCATTCGCAACCATCGGCGCCCCCGGCACCGGGTCCGCTTTTCGGTGGCCGGCGCCATGAGCCAGACGGAGGGGCGGCCCGCACCGGTGCTGGATCTGCGCGCCATCGGCAAGCGCTACGGCGCCACCGTGGCGTTGCAGGACGTCTCACTCACCCTGCACGCCGGTGAAATCTGCGGCCTGCTGGGTGAAAACGGGGCCGGAAAATCGACGCTGGTGAAGACGCTGAGCGGCGTCGTGACGCCCGATAGCGGTGAAATGCTGGTCGGCGGGACGCCCTACCACCCCCACACGATCCTGGACGCCCGTGCCCACGGCGTCGCGACGGCGTTTCAGGAGTTGAGCCTGGTGCCGACGCTGTCGGTCGCCGTGAACCTGTTCCTCCCGCGGCCCGGCATCAACCGGCTCGGCATGATCGCCAGGCGGCGGATCGAGCGGGAAGCGGAGGCCATCCTGTCCGCCCACGGCATCGACGACATCGCGCCGGCGACGCTGGTCGGTGATTTGTCCCTTGGCGTGCGGCAGCGTCTGGAAATCGTGCGCGCGATGTGGCGGCAGCCGCGGATCCTGCTGCTGGACGAGCCAACAGCGGCACTGTCCGACCGCGAATGGCTGTTCGACCAAGTTGCTATTGCGATCGGCCGTGGTGCCTCGATCCTCTACATCAGCCACAAGCTGGACGAGATACGCCGCCTGTGCCGCCGCTGCGTCATCCTGCGCAACGGCCACAAGGTGCTCGATGCCGAAGTCGCCGCCATGAGCGACGACGACATCTTCAGCAGCATGGCCGGGCGCTCGGTGGTCGAAACGTTCGTCAGCGTGCCTTCCGTAGTTCGCGCTGGTGCCCCGGCGTTGCGCGCGACGGCGCTGCGCGGAACGGGCGTCGATGATGTCAGCTTCACGCTTGCGCAGGGCGAGATCCTCGGGGTGGCTGGCCTGGAAGGGCAGGGGCAGTCGTTCCTGTTCAAGTCGCTGGTGGGGCTGAACTCGCTCCGCTCGGGCCAGATCGAGGTGCTCGGCACGCCGGTCGGTCTGCCGTCACCGCGCGCCGCCCGCCGCGCCGGCGTGGTGCTGGTTCCGGAGGAACGCAAGACGGAGGGAATCTTCAAGGACCTGACGACCTCCGCGAACATCTCGCTGCCGGTGATCGGGCAGGCCAGCCGGTTCGGCATGCTCGGCCGTCGCGCCGAGCGGCGGTTGGTGGAGCGGGTGACGCCGGCGGTGGACTTGGCGGCTCGCTATCTGCCGCTCGGCATTGGCTCGCTCTCCGGCGGTAATCAGCAGAAGGCGGTTCTCGCCCGTGCCCTGATCACCGGGGCGCGCTGCCTGCTGCTGTTCGATCCGACCCGCGGGGTCGATGTCGGGGCCAAGCAGAGCATCTACCGCATGATCCAGCAGTTCGCCGCGAGCGGCGGTGCGGTGCTGTTCTACTCCACCGAGCTTGATGAGCTGGTGCATCTCTGCGACCGCTGCCTGGTCGTCTACCGCAACCGCATTGCCGGCGAGGTGCCGCGTGAGCGGCTGTCGCAGGAGCTGATCCTGTCGATCGCCTCCGGCCGCGGCTCAGCGCCGCCCGGTGCGGGCGCTCCCATGGAGCTGGTGAGTTAGATGGCATCGCCTTCGATCTCCGCCGGGTTCCGGCGTGCACTCTCCGGCGGCCCGACCGTGGTCGCGGTGCTGCTGTTCGTGCTGATGTTCGGGATCTATGCCGAGCGGACATCCGCCGCGACGACCGTGTTCGGCATCACCAACCTTCTGAACGACGCGATCGTACTGGCGATTGCCGCCGCCGGGGTGACGCTGGTCGTGCTGACCGGAGAGTTCGATCTGTCGGGCGTGGGCGTGATCGCCATCACCAATTGCGTTGTGGCGACGATCAGCACCGCCGGCAGCTATGGCTGGCTGTCCAGCCTGGCCGTGGTGCTGGCGATTGGCGCGGGCGTCGGGCTGATCAACGGCCTGCTGGTTGCCGGGCTTGGGCTGCAGTCGCTCGCGGTGACGATCGGCACCATGATCTGCTGCGAGGGCGCTGCCCTGCTGATCCTGTCGGCACCCGGCGGCGAGGTTGCGGATGCGATCACCAACGGCCTGACCGGCGACCTGTTCAACGTGGTGCCGGTTGCCGCGGTGATCCTGGCCGGACTCTGCGCCGTGTGGCTTGTGTTCAAGCGAACGCGGCTCGGCATCGCGATCTTTGCGATCGGCGCTGATGCGTCGGCTGCCCGCCTGTCGGGCGTGAACGAGCGACGGACGAGGCTCGCCGCGTTCCTCATCGCCGGGCTTTGCTACGCCGCGGCCGGCTACATGCTCAGTGCCCAAACCGGGACCGGCGACCCGCGCGCGAACGATTCGCTGCTGCTGTTCATGTATGCCTCTGTGGCCATCGGCGGCACGTCGCTGATGGGCGGCCGGGGCGGCGTGGTCGGCAGCATCGTCGGCGCCGGCATCCTGACGGTGATGCAGAAGATGCTGTTCGCGCTGGGCGTCGCCGAATTCTACACCGACGTGTTCAACGGGGTGATCATGATTGTCGCGCTGCTTATCGGCAACGTGTCGGCAGCTCTCGCGCAGCAGATGCGCCGGCGGGCGGCATGAGCGAAACGTCGGTTCTCGACGCGCCGGTCGCCGTTCGGCGGCGCTGGCTGTCGCCGGAAATGGCGCCGGTTCTTGGGGTGTTTGTCTGCACCGTTCTTCTGATGATCTCCATCAGGTTCGTCAGTCCGGGGGCGGTGCTGCTGGCCCAGGTTTCGTCGATCCTGGTGTCCGCGATCTTCCTTGCCGTCGCCTCGTTCGGGCAGGGACTGACCATCCTTCTCGGCGGCATCGACCTGTCGATCGGCGTCGTCATGGGGCTGGGCGGGATGATGATTTCCGGCCTGACCAATGGGACCAACGACGCGCTGATCTGGGCACTTCCGGCCACGCTCGCCTTCTGCGCGGGGATCGGACTGGTGAACGGCATCGGTATTGCGCTTGGCGGCATTCCGCCGTTCATCATGACGCTTGCATCGGCAACCAGCTTCTTCGGCCTGGGACTGGGTTTCACCGGCGGGGCCGCGCAGGCGCCCGTAGCCCCGGCGCTGGAGACGCTGATGAGCGCGCGGGCACTCGGCGTGCCGTGGCCAATCTGGCTTCTGGTCGGCTTCGCGGTGATCGCGATCGCATTCCAGAACGGCAGCGTCACCGGCCGCAAGCTCTATGCCCTCGGCAGCAGTCCGGGCGCCGCGCGTGTGCTGGGCCTGCCGGCCGCCGCCCTGACCATCACGGCCTACACACTCAGCGGTCTCTGCGCCGGGATCGCCGGGCTGCTGATCGCCGGGTACTCGTCCGCCGCGACGCTCAACATGGGCAACCCGTTCCTGCTTCCGACGATCGCGGCGGTGGTCATTGGCGGCGCCCGGGTCACCGGCGGCCGCGGCATCTACCTCGGCACATTCGCAGGGGCGCTGTTCCTCAGCACGCTGGAGACGATGATCACCGTCCTCAGCCTGTCGCAGGGACTGCGCGACCTGATCCAGGGCGCGATCATCATCTTCGCGCTCATCGCACAGAACAGCCGCGCGGGCAGGAACCCGACCTGAGCGGCTTACAGGGATCTGCAACACCGGAAGGAAGACACGGATGAAGTTCTCAACCAGATTAAAATCCGCCTTGTGCGGTACGGGCGCATTGCTTGCCCTTGCCGCAGCCGGCCCCGCGCATGCGCAGGGCAAGCACTACAAGGTGTTCCTCGACATGAGCTATAGCGGGAACATCTGGCAGGCCGCCGCGGCGAACGGGATCAAGGCGCTGGCCGCGACCGCGCCCTACGACAAGGAGGTCACGTTCAAGACGGTGATCTCCGGCACCGACGTGCAGCACCAGATCTCCGATCTGCAGAGCATGATCGCCGACGGCGCCAATGCGATCATCATGTATCCGCTCTCGCCGACGGCGCTCAATCGGGTCATTCGGCAGGCCTGCGCCCAGCACGTCCTGGTGTTTGCCTACGACAGCACGGTGACCGAGCCCTGCGCCTATAACGTCAGCAGCATCACCGCCCGCTACGGCGCCAATTCGGCGCAGTGGATGGTCAACCAGATGGGCGGCAAGGGCGAGGTGGTGATCAATCACGGCGTCGCCGGAACCTCGGTCACCAAGACCTATGATGCGCAAGCGCTCAAAGTCTTCGGCAAATATCCCGGTATCAAGGTCGTCGGTGAGTTCTACGGCAACTGGAATGATGCCACGTCGCAGGAA
>DAICYU010000171.1 GCA_027311485.1 Acetobacteraceae bacterium | reverse complement strand
TGCTCACGCCACCCAAACCCGGACAGTTGCGCGCCGGCGCCCATTCCGACTATGGCAGCCTGACCATTCTGAACACCGAAGACCGTCCCGGCGGGCTGCAAGTCTTCAACGCCGCTGGCGAATGGGTTGACGTGCCGATCATCGAGGGCACCTTCGTCATCAACATTGGCGACCTGATGGCACGGTGGACTAACGATGCCTGGGTCTCCACGCTGCATCGCGTTGTCAATCCACCGGATAACGCCGGAATGGAAACCCGCCGTCAGTCGCTGGTCTTCTTCCACAATCCGAACTACGACGCGGCTGTGGCCTGCATCCCCACATGCCTGGCTCCCGGCGCCGAACCAAAATACCAGGCGACCACCTCCGGCGAGCACCTGCGACAGCTGTTCACAAGAACCCAGAACCCGGTACTGACGCCGCCGGTTTAACGGATCTGATACGGGAATTGCTGTAAACAAAGCGAATATGTAACAATATCTACGGAACGATCGCACGTTTCACATGCGTGAGGCGCTGGAGCTCATTGGTCTGTCCCGCCGCACCTTGCAACTTTATCCCGCGAACTCAGCGGCAGCGCGTCGTCGTCGCACGCGCCATGCTCACCCGTCCCAAACTCGTGGTGCTCGACGACCTCACCTCTGCCCTGGATCCCGCCGCCCGCGCGGGAATCTGTGAATCGGCACCGAAGTGGGCCACTTCGGTGCCGATTCACAGTTTATGCTTTTACATGTCAGCTGACCGCGCTCCAGAAGCCGGTTTTCCGCCCATGTTCCCGGCGCAGCCGGGCAATGTAGGCGTCATGTGGCTCGAAGGGACCATAATCCGAAATGACCGCCGCGAAGCCAGCGCAGTCGCGGAGGTGGCGAGCGGCATGGCCATAGCGGCTGGATCGGCCCTGCGTGAGAGCAAAGTCGATCATCGCCCGAAGCAGAAGGGTCGCTGCAAGCGGATATTTCCCAGCGAGCGCCTCGGCCGCTGGCGTCAAGATCTCGTAATGATTGCCGTCCAACGCCTTGGCCCGTTCCATCACCAGCCGTGCCGCTCTGTCCAACGCAGGCCACGAAACCAGAAACGATATGGCCGTCAGCAAACTGCCATTTCGTTCGGCATAATCGAGGGCCCGCTGTTCCGCCTCGAAGTCGTCGAAGTCCGGCAGTCGCTTCAGGTAATCACGCAAATAACGCGCGGAGAGGAAGCGTTCGAAGCACGTCCACCGGGCGGCCTGTGCCTCATCGCCACGTCCCAGTGCCTCCAGCACTTCGATCCGCGCATCCTCCCATTCGAAGTCAGGCAAGCCTGGGTGCCGATGCTCGGATGCCTCGATGATTTGCCAGGCTTCTTCCGCCCGGCCTGCTGCAACAAGTCGCTTGGCGATCTCAGCGGCTATTTTCGGAAATTTTCTGACCTTCTGGTCATACTGGGCGATGTACGCGTCGACGTCGCCCTGGGCGTCGGCGATGTCCCTTAACGCCAGCCGGACGGTGCTGACACGGGGCTGTTCGGCTATGTCGTCAGCATAGAGCGGGCCGCTGGACGCCCAGCCAATCACCTGCCGCTCCTCCGCTGCCGGTTTGCGGACCGGCTCCGCCGACAAGGCCACCATGCGTTGTTTCAGATGCTCCAGCCCCACCGGCCCAAGGGCCGGCTGCAGCACATGTATCAGATTGTCGTACTGGCCGTAGTCGTTATGGACCAGCGCCCCGAACACCTGGTCTGCCAGCTGCTTCGAATCGGGTCTTGCGGCCTGGGCGACATCACGGAGGTCGCCAACCGCGGCATGGAAAACGGCAGAGATCGTCCCACTGCTGTCGTCGCAACGCTCGAACACCGATCTGGCAAGATCCAGGAACTGCCACATCAGCGCCAACGCGTCAGCGGGAGCGCGTTTTGCCACCTGGAGTACAATCGCCCAGCGCTGGGCCTCCAGGTCGTCGACCAGCGCTTTCCGATTTTGCCAGTCCACGAAGGAGCGTGAGCGGGCGATTGTGGCAAGGCGCTTGCGGACTTCCTTGGCGAGTTCGGCAGGACTGTCCTCACCAATCAGTTCCAGGCGCAGCCGTCGCTTGATGGCCGCATTGCCCTGACTGATGTCCATCAACAATGCGGCCAGCCGGTCGGCGCCGAGGGTCGCCAGATTGCCGGTGTTCAGCGTCTTCTTCGAAGTCATGCCCGCCGCGCTCTTTCTTCAGCCTTGGCGCTCCTTCTGTAGCGCCGGATACACTTCAGCCAAAATCTCGAACGATCGGCAACGTGCTGCATGATCGAAGATTTGCGCCGTAACCATCAACTCATCTGCGCCGGTCCGCTCTATGAAGGCAGCAATGCCGTTCCGCACCGTCTCCGGTGCGCCGACGACGGAGCATGACAGCGCGTTGTCCAGCATCGCCTTCGCGCGGAGATCAAGCCGAGCCTCCAACCCGTCGACAGGGGGCGGCAGCTTGCCGGGGCGGCCACTCCGCAGGTTCAGAAAGGCCTGCTGCAACGAGGAGAACAGTCGGCGCGCCTCGCCGTCCGTCTCGGCCGCGAAGACGTTGACACCCAGCATCACGTGGGGCTTGGCTAGCCGATCCGATGGGCGGAACCGATCGCGATACAACGCCACCGCGTCCGCCATCATCCCCGGGGCGAAATGTGAGGCGAATGCATAGGGCAGCCCCAGAGCCGCTGCGAGCTGGGCGCCGTAGGTACTGGAACCCAGGATCCAAACCGCCACATCCAGACCCGCGCCCGGCACCGCCTGCAGAAGCTGTCCCGGTTCCACCGGCTGGAAGTAGCTCATCAGCTCCATGACGTCCTGCGGGAAGCGGTCGGTATCGCCCGCCAGGGTCCGCCGCATGGCCCGCGCGGCAATCTGATCGCTTCCAGGTGCCCGGCCGAGACCAAGGTCGATCCGCCCCGGATGAAGCGCGGCCAGGGTGCCGAACTGCTCGGCGATGATCAGCGGAGCATGGTTCGGCAGCATGATGCCGCCAGCCCCGACGCGAATGGTGCGGGTCCCTGCGGCAATGTGCGCCAGCGCAACGGCGGTCGCCGCACTGGCGATACCGGGCATGTTGTGATGCTCAGCCATCCAGTAGCGCCGGTATCCGAGCGCTTCGGCATGGCGTGCCAGATCGACTGAGTTGCGGAGCGCCTGGCCGGCGTCGCTGCCTTCAGGCACGGGCGAGAGGTCAAGAACGGATAAAGGGATCATGTCGCCCAATATGGGACGGGCCTCATGGCAGAGAAACCCCAATGTATGTCGCATGAGGTGACTGCTTATGCACGCCGGGCTCGACTCTTGTCTGTAGTCCGTTTCGGCGCGACATCCGGGCGGGGTGCCGCCTCGCACGGCGGCCCCAGATGCGGCGGAATTCTGGATTGTGCCCCTGAGCGTGGTACAGAAGCGCGCGGCATCATTACGCTCTGCGGCGGTTTGGCCGGGTTTGTCAGACGGCCATAGCTGGCAGGCTGATTGTTGGATCATCGCTCAGGGTGGCGATGGTTGCCAGCGTCATGTAGCGGGCGCGCTGCACTGAGCTGGTCCCCGGAATTCCGACAGGAGGTTAAGCTCGCCTCGCTCCTGAGAAGGACGGACCTGAGCGACGCGCAAGGTGCTGGCCTGGAGGGTGTCGAACACCATGGACGCTAAGTTCGGCCTGGACGCACCGAACGAGGCTTGGACCCGGTTCGGACATTACTACAATGCCCGGCGGACTCACTCGACCGTGGCGGCGCGCACGCCGGACGAGGCATACGGGGCAACAGAGATAGGGAGACTGGCGGCCTGATAACGATCGAACCGAGCTTATCCAAGCCGTCAAATTGTCCAAGGTGACGGGACTAACTCACAGTGAGCAAACGACCCTCCTCTTTGGTGCGGCAAGTACATGACCGACCCACATCGCACCCGAAGATCGCGAGGCCCCCTGCCTCACGGATCGGGGCCCGGACTGCCGTCGCGTTCATGCACCAAGCCCAGACATGGCCGAAAGTATAAGTTGTGCAAACGCAGCCCTTGCCGCAATTACGCTCGGGACAACCGGTCCGACCTCGCGACGACAAGCAGCCTGCAATCATTAGGGGACAGTGAGCGAATGCTGAGCGACCACTATGACGTCGCGTTCTACCAGCGGCAGAGATTAGGGTCTTATCATTCAGCCGCGGTTATCATCCCAATCCTGTTGGAAATGTTTCCCGTCGGGTCAGTCTGTGATGTCGGATGTGGGCTGGGCACGTGGTTACAATCCTGGCGTGAACACGGGGCCGAGGACGTCCTGGGCATCGACGGTGACTATGTTGATGCTGCACGGCTGATGATTCCGCAGCATCGCTTCCGCTGCCACGATCTTCAGCAACCACTTGAGATCGAGCGTAGGTTCGATCTGGCGATGTCCCTGGAAGTTGCGGAGCACCTTCCTCCGGAACGGGCTGAAAGCTTTGTCGGGGACCTTACGTCGTTGGCGGACATCGTCGTATTTTCTGCTGCGATCCCCGGGCAAACAGGCACGAACCATCTCCATGAGCGCTGGCAGGACTATTGGGCTGAGCTGTTCCATAAGCGGGGGTATTTCACCTTTGACGTGCTGCGCCCTCGGATATGGCAGGACGACCGCGTGGAATACTGGTATCGGCAGAATATTTTGATATTTTGCCGTTACGACGCAGTTTCCCGGTATCCAGGGCTCGTCGCGGCAGCGACGTCAGTGAAATCGGCAATTCCCGCTGTTCATCCACAGCACCCGATGGGTACATGGCAATCACTTACGATCCTCAAGGGCGCGCTTCGGCGCAGCGCACAACTCAGGATGGCGCGGTGGCGTTCACCAGACCAGGCGAAATCTTAATGCTGAGTTCCCGCCTGCCTCTGGGAACACAAATTGGCCGCTGGCGTGCGCCCTGTTGAGGGATCGTCCTTTAGCCGCTGACGGCATCACGGGCTACGTTGTCCCGACCAACGGTAAGTGCCACCTCGGCCGCATCGCCCGCGTGGGACGTACGGTTGCGAGGAATCGTGGAGCGTGATCAGCAAACATCGGGCTGAGTCGATACCATCTGCATTCCTGACCTTGGGTGCGGCCCGCGTCAGTGTACTCTGCATGAACCTGATCTCGACCAGTCATGCCGCCAAGGCGCTCGGCGCCTCCGGCTTCGGTCTGAACAGCTTCGCAGGCTCCTATGTTGCTTATTTTATGATTGTGACAAGCCTCGGCTACGATGCCTTCGTTGCGCGGGAAATTGCATGTGATCGCTCATGCATGAAACCGCTTGTCGACGGCATGCTGTCGATGCGCCTGATACTGGCTGGCTTGATGTTTCTGCTGCTCATTGTCAGCGTTCCGTTCCTGCAGATTAGCACCTTGGGGCGTATCGTTCTGCTGATCCAAGCCGTCAACATTCCAGGATCGGCCTTTGGCTTGGCCTCGGTATATCAGGGGTTGCGACAGATGCGCGTCGTAGCGCAAAGAGAGTTTCTCTCCGGCATTGTGAACATGGCAGGACTTTTGTTGCTGGTACACACGCCAGAGGACGTCGTGATCGCCGCAGCCGTGTCGGTCTTCACGATGTTACTTGCAAATCTGACAATCCTTCTTCGATATGCCACCGACTACGGCAGACCGCGTCTGCATTGGCCCAAGGCCTTCGATCGCGCGCAGACCCGGCAGTCCATGGCATATTTCTGGGCGGTTTTGGCCGTTACCGTCACCTATAACGTGCATATCGTCCTGCTTGGCATTATGCGCAGCGACGCGGAAGTCGGGTTGTTCGCGGCCGGATGGAAGTTATTCAACTTTGCCATCATGGGACCCAATTTGGTCTCCACCTTGTTCCTGCCGCACATCGCAGGCGTGACATCACAACCAACCGCCCGAGCGCGATCTGCCGAGCTACATATGCAGACCTGCGTCATATGCGGTGTGCCAATCGCCTTGATTGGTGAAGCGCTGGTCCCGCATATCGTCCGCGTGCTCTTCGGCGCCGCCTATTTGCCGGCGTCCGGCACTGTTCATCTGCTCTTGGTCAACGCGCTGGTGGTGACGCTAAATATTGGTTTCGGCACACCCTTGACAGCAGTCGGCCGGCAATGCGTGCTCTTGCGCATCGCAGTCGTGGGTGCCGCCGCGGGTGTTGTGCTGTGTTCTGTTTTGATCCCGTATTTCGGGATCGAAGGTGCGGCGTTCGCAACCCTCGTTGATGAGATCATAATACTTTGCCTGTTCGTCGCCACGCGGCCCGAAGTCTCTGTCGATATGACGCTGGAGCTTGGGCTGCGCTGCTTGCTCGCAGTCATCCCGGCGGCAGGCGTTGCGCATATCCTGGCCCAGACCGTTGCTGCGAGCACATCGGATCTTCTGGCCGTGATTGCGGGCGGCAGTGCGGGTGTGATGATCTATGGCCTGATGCTTCGCCTTCTGCGCGTCAACGTATGGCAATTCGTGACTCAGTTAAAGCAGCTTTAGCGCATGACCGCCGGAGTCAAAGCTGGAACGCATAAATCATACGATCAAACAAGGACCTCTGGATCATCAGAAATCCAGGGCGGGGCGTCCCGCACCGGGTTGCAGATGGTCGGTTCAAGACCAGGACAGGTCACCAAAGCGTTATCACGAAGGTGACAATACGCCGCACACAGGTTGAGAGCTCGGCCGGCATCGCCCGAGCGGCTGACGCTTTCAATGAATGGTGGCGAGCTCACCACGGCGTTGCAAAAAAGCAAGTAGGCGCATACACGGTCCAACGATTGAGAGTACAGCAAAGGGGACATACTCCAGCCAGTGCTTGAGCCCTCCGCCAAACGGGTCCCGCGTGAAGTCGAGCGCAAACACGTACGCGATGTAGTTCATCCCCAGAAATTTGACCGCCCGCCAGCCGCGCCGTCCCAGCCACTGATGCAGGTTGTTGAACGACAGAACCGTCAGAAGCACCGTCCAACCCAACGCGATGCCGAACTCCAGGAAAATCGTCCGCCCCGGAGGCGCGCCAATCAGCGTAAGCCACAGCACAAGCAAGGAGTGAACGGCAATAATTGCCGCAAACGCCAGGCCGAACTCCCGCGCCCGCCGTTGCAGCGGCACGAACGCCGCCCCGAACACAATCACCAACGCCGCCCCGCAGTAGCTCGGCCAGAAAGCCAGGAACGCCAGCCGCCCCGTAACGAACAAGGCTGCCCCCAGACCGTGTTCATTAAAGCCCTGCAAGTACAATACTACGGCCGTAGTCAGCGCCGCTGAAAGACCTGCGGCTGCCATCCAAACTACCAACCTTTTCATGGTCATCATGAAATTCCGCCGTCTACCCTGAATATCCAAACACTTCTATATCTTCAGATCACCCGCACCGATCTGTTCTACCAGCATCGGATCAAGTCTGACAAAAGACTGGCGCGTGGCGTCGTTGAACCAAACTGTATTGCCGTCAGAAGGCGCCAGGCCTTCCTTGACCAGACGGCTTTTGGTCAGCTTGAACGTCGATGTTGTTTCCATATGCATACAGATGCGCACGAATAGGGGCCGGGCATAATCCGGCAGATGGGCAATGAGGTGGCGTCGAAGGCCCGTTAGGCTGAAGTCGTCATTGACCGTAATGGCAGCCATGCCGGCACGTCCTTCGGTACCGGGGACCACTACCCCATAAACCACCGCATCCGTGATCCCGGCGCAGGCACTTACAACCGCTGCAACTTCTTGTGTGGAGACATTCTCCCCCTTCCAGCGAAACGTGTCACCGATGCGGTCGACGAAATAGAAGAAGCCCGCGGCGTCCCGCCGAAGCAGGTCACCGCTGCGAAACCAGCAATCGCCGCGTTCGAATACATCATGAAGGATTTTTCGATCTGTCGCCCCGGCATCGGTGTAGCCGTCGAATTGCCGGGCCGCCGCCTTA
>DAICYU010000170.1 GCA_027311485.1 Acetobacteraceae bacterium | reverse complement strand
CGTTCGCACGACTTTGATAAATCGAACAGATCGGCTGGTGAAGTTCCAGCCATCCGGAAGCTATGGCGGCACCCGGATCAGCGTTTAAGCCGGCCACAGTCAGACCCATCGGCCAGAGAAAGCGCAGTAAGACAGCCTGCCCACTGCGGAGCGACTCTTAGTTGCGCCTGAAAACCGCCCCTGTTCATGGCTGTCCAGAAACCGCATTCTCGGTAAGGCTCTTGGTAAAGACCTCTGATGGTAAGCCCGCACACAGCTACCCTATTGAATTTGCTGGCGTCCCGTAGGGGATTCGAACCCCTGTTGGTGCCGTGAGAGGGCACTGTCCTGGGCCTCTAGACGAACGGGACCTGGCCAGACCGGCCTTCTACGCTGGAACGCCGATAACCTCAAGCCCATCCTTGCTACCGCGCCAGCGAAATTCGTCCGGCCACAGATCCCGTACGCGGGTCAATCAGCACAACCCGGTCCGTACCGCCGCCTTGCAGTTGCACGGCCAGCCGATCCTGCACGGCCGCGATCCCCGCAATCCGCGTACCCACCGGTTCGTCCAATGTCGCCGACATCGATGCCGGCAGGGCCGCAACGGTGGGTGTCGCCGACCGCCGCGCAACGACAATGATTAGTGCCATCGTCCCCCCGACGATCAGCACCCCCATGACAATCGTCGCGATCTTCAACGCCCGCATCATCTCTCCTTCGCCGCTCGTGCTGGTTCTTCCAGAAGCGGGCCGACCCGCGTATCCCATTACCGTATGACAGCCAACAGCGAACCGCCCCAATCTGAGCAGACCCGGCCCGGGCCCATCCGCATCGTCGCCACCGCCGAACATACCGGCCAGCGCGTCGACCGCTTCATCGCCGAGGCGCTCGGCACGCTATCCCGTTCCCGGGTCAAGGCACTGATCGACGAATCGCGGCTGCGCAGTGATTCTGGCCCGGTCACCCAGCCGGCTGAACCCGTCCGTGCCGGGGGCATTTATGTGCTGGACCTGCCGCCGCCCATGCCGGCGACGCCGCAGCCGCAGGTGATCCCCTTTACGATCCTGCATGAGGACGAGGATCTCATCGTCCTGGACAAGCCTGTGGGGCTTGTCGTTCACCCTGCCCCCGGCAACCCCGACGGTACCCTGGTCAACGCCCTGCTGGCGCATTGCGGACCGGGCTTCACCGGCATCGGGGCTGAACGACGGCCCGGCATCGTACACCGGCTGGACAAGGATACGTCCGGCGTGATGGTCGTCGCGAAAACCCAGCTCGCGAACGATGCATTGACCACCGCCTTCGCGACGCGCGATCTTGATCGGACCTACGTCGCCCTGTGCTGGGGCCTGCCGTCACCGCTGGCAGGAGAGATCGAGGGCGCGATCGGACGTGATAAGCGCGACCGCAAGCGCATGGCCCTGGTCCAGCACGGTGGGAAGCCGGCATTGACCCGCTATCGAACCCTGCGCGCCTGGCAAACCAGTCTCGCATGGCTGGAATGCCGGCTGGCAACCGGGCGGACACATCAGATTCGGGTTCACCTTTCCGCGACGGGACATCCCATAGTTGGCGATCCACTCTATCTCCGACGGGTGCCTGCCATAGCCAGCACCATTCCGGCAGCGTTGCGTAGTCGCCTTCTGGATTTCCCTCGGCAAGCCCTGCACGCGGCGAGCCTGGGGTTTCGTCACCCTCGAACGGGACAAACAATGAGCTTCCAAGCGCCTGTGCCGCCCGACCTCGCGGCGCTGCTGACCGAGGTCGATGTAAACATGTCAGTGCGTTAACCTTACGTTAAGCTTGACAGGACTATTTCAGTCCTGTATATGATCGGGTGTCGGCGCGGGGGGGTGCCCTTTACCGATGGAAACGTCCGGTCAAACCGCTGCCAGTTTCGGGGTGGATAACCGGGACGTGAAGTTCCGCCCTGCATCCAGACTGGTGTCAGTCACATTCATACCGCACACTTGCGCCGCGTCCGGGCAAGCAAACGCGGTTGACGAAAGGAGCCTGCCTCGTGGCCTCTGCCGTCCTTAACATTGCCCCAGAGGGCAACCTGTCGCGGTATCTCCAAGAGATCCGCAAATTTCCTATGCTCACGCCAGAGGAAGAGCTGAGTCTGGCTCACCGTTGGCGCGACACGCAGGATATGGAGGCGGCACATAAGCTTGTCACCTCCCATCTGCGACTCGTCGCTAAAATTGCGATGGGCTATCGCGGCTATGGACTTCCGGTCGGTGAACTGATCAGCGAAGGCAATGTCGGCATGATGCAGGCCGTCAAGCGCTTCGATCCAGATCGCGGCTTCCGCTTGGCCACCTACGCCATGTGGTGGATTCGCGCCGCCATTCAGGAGTACATCCTGCACTCCTGGTCGCTGGTGAAGATGGGCACAACGGCCGCCCAGAAGAAGTTGTTCTTTAACCTGCGCCGCCTGAAGGGCCAGATGCAGGCCATCGACGACGGTGACCTGCAGCCTGAACAGGTGGCCAAGATCGCCCGCGTGCTGGACGTGCCGGAACAGGACGTGGTCAGCATGAACCGTCGCCTCGCCGCGCCGGATCATAGCCTGAATGCGCCAGTCCGGCAGGACAGCGAAGGCGAATGGCAGGACTGGCTGGTTGACGAATCCGAAAGCCAGGAATCGTCGATCGCAGATCGGGAAGAGCTCACCGGCCGTAAGGCATTGCTGTCCGGCGCGCTAAAGTCGCTGAATGAGCGGGAGCGTCATATCCTGATCGAGCGGCGTCTGAAGGACAACCCGACCACGCTGGAAGATCTGTCACAGCAGTACAACATCTCCCGCGAACGCGTTCGGCAGATCGAAGTGCGTGCGTTTGAGAAGCTGCAGAAGGCGATGAAAGCACAGATCGCTGAACGCCGCTTGAACGCAAGCAACCGTGGCCTGACGACAGAGCCAGCCTGAAATCCTTAGCGCGGCCGTGAGCCATCAAGAGGCTCGCGGCCCGTCGCTTTATTCGGATTTAGGCTTGGCAAGCCCCCACTCGCTGATCAGCGTATCACGCCGGCTCACAAGCACGGCACGATAACGCTTCAACCGCATGTCATTAAGCAGCTTCAGACCGATGGGCAGCATCTGCGCCATCAGCCATGCGCTGCCCCCGGCCAGCCAAACACGCAGCATCGTTGTCGGAATCGCGAGTTGCGCCATGCAGCCGTCGATACCCGCGCATCGATACCAGGCTTCAGAGATCGGGACTACACACGCCGCCGCTTGGAACAGAAGCACAGCCCGCGCCACGGCCCACCCGACACTCCGGTCGATCAGCAGGTAGATCAGGCCAGGCAACATCAGGACAAACAGCGGTAAGCCGATGTCGGGCGACAGCGCCACGAGTCCGCCTGCCCCTAGTCCCAAAAGCATCAGGATGACGGCGCCGCCGGCGCCGCCGTCACGTTTGCGCTTCGGGCCCATCTGAGTCATGGCAATACCGCGCGCAATACGGTCAGAATCAGCCCGACCAGGGCAACACCGCCGGCTATGGCATGGCCAATCCGTTCGGCATAACTCAGCCGTATGGTGCCATGAGCATCGATCGACTCGATTTCCGCATTGATCCGGCGCAGTTCGGCCGCCGCTGTTTGCGCTCCGGCCCGGTCAGCAGCCACGGCGGCCGGATCTCTCACCAACGCCAGCAAGCGGGAAAGCATCCCGGCGGCTGCCAGTTCAGCCAGTTGCCGGCCCAGCGCCTCACGGCGCCGGCGGTTTTGCCAGATGTCCAGACCAGGACGTAACCGCTCCACCATCCATTTCGCCAGTCGCGGCAGTGGTCCGGGATGATGGCGCAGTTGCAGTTGTGCCAGCAACTCCATCTCCCGCTGCCGGTAAAGGTCAGGTTTCTTGGTCGAAAGCAATTCTATCGCCGCCGGCTCGGTTCGCCGGTCCGACCGCGATGCAATAAAGACGGCCAGTGGCAGGTCGATCAGGCCGGTATCACCGTCGGGAGCGGATTTTTCGAGCTGCCGCATGAAATCCCTCACCGACATGACCCACGCGCCCGCCATCTGGCCCGAGCGGCATGGCAGCAATGGATTCAATCCGTAGAACAGCCGTAACAGACCGCCGGGCTGATGGGCTACCACAAGGTGCCTGTGCACATAGACCTCGGGCGGCAGGACAAAGGCAGCGCCACGCCCCTCCCGCGCGGGCATGCTGGACCAGCGGCTGACGATGTCGGTCGTCACCAGATCCTCGGCCACCGCCATCAAATCACGTGAACCATCGACCGCCTCGGCCACCAGCGCGGGCAAGCTGTCTGGCCACAGAAGGACCCCTCGCCATGCCAGCGGCATGCGCGGATTGATCGTCGTGACGACCTGCATCACCAGCAGCGGGTCGCTCAATGCGTCCGGATGCGCCTCTATGATCCGCGCACGCACCAACTCCTCGATCTGCGCCGCCAACGCCGCATCACCCAGATCACGCCGTAGCCATTGGGATACCAAACCGCTGCGGAGAAGTTGAATCGACCGCCTGTCATCCGTCGCCAACGCATAGGCCAGGGTGCGCGAATCGAACGCGGCAACGTCGTTCACGCGCAGGGCGCGCTGACTGCGGCGTGGCGGCCGGGCGGCGATGCGTCGTCCGCGGGCAGCGGTCGTGTCCAGCAGTAGCCGCGGCGACGGCCGATGATCTGGATCATCCGCCAGCATCCCGCGCAACAAGTCGCCAAGCATTCCGGAGGGCGACACATCCCGCGTCAGGGCGGCAAAACTGCCCAGATCGAGCTTCCAGCGCACGATCATGGCTTCATCCAACCCGGCTAACGTCATCTTTCCGGCCGCTAGACACACCAGCAACACACCCAGCGCATAGACATCGTCAGCACTCGTGCCCACCCCGCGACCGGCCGGATGGCACATGGCGCTATAGATCGGCTCGGAAATTGCCGGCTGATGCAATGCCGGCGGTGCGGCCCAGGCCGCACCCAACGTGACTGGCTGCCCGCTGGCGGACTGGAAGACGTTGTTCAGCCGGATCGCCCGGTGGGTGATCCTGTACTGTTGCAGCGTATCCAACACCTGCGCCGCGGGGCGCAGCACCAGTTCGATGAGGGCCCGATCGGACCAACGCTCCCGATTCTCTGACAACGGAGGTCCTGGCGGCTCCGTGCAGACGATGTAGTAGCCCTCGGTCTTGTGGTCGGCCGACGGCGCGACACCATGCGCAAGGGGTGTCATCAGGTTGTCGATCGGCTCCATCAAGGCTTCCAGCCGAGGTGACATGTCGCGGGAAACGGCCAACGCGACCCGGGGTGCATCGGCAAGAAAGCGATCTCTCGCAGCAAATGCCAGAACTCCGCCACCCGCATGTGGCAGCGGCCTGGCTGTATCGACCGCATAGCGGCCATCAATCAGGTCACTGGCCTGGGCGGGCGACAGACCGTCGGACATCGGCGGCATACCGTTCTGGTTGAGCCGCCGGACCTTACGCGGGAAAAGGTTGACTGAAGGTTAACGCCGCCGCGCCTACCCTTCGAACGGATCCCGCACCATGATCGTATCGTCCCGCTCCGGGCTGGTGGACAGCAGCGTCACCGGCGCTTCCACCAGTTCTTCGATACGACGAACATACTTAACCGCCTGCGCCGGCAGGTCGGCCCAGGATCTTGCGCCGTAGGAGGAGCCGGACCAGCCTTCCATCGTCTCATATTCCGGAACCGCGGCAGCCTGCGCGGCGGGTGCCGCGGGCAGATGGCGATACAGCGCGCCGTTGATCCGGTAGCCGACGCAAATCTTCAGTTCCGGCAGCCCATCCAGGACGTCGAGTTTCGTCAACGCGATACCCTGGATGCCGCCGACCTTGATCGCCTGCCGCACCAGCGCAGCATCGAACCATCCACAGCGGCGCCGCCGCCCGGTCACGGTGCCGAATTCGTGGCCGCGGTCGCCGAGCAACTGCCCGGTCGCGTCGTGGAGTTCCGTCGGGAACGGGCCGGACCCGACACGCGTCGAGTAGGCCTTGGCGATTCCCAGCACGAAACCGACTGTACCAGGGCCGACCCCACTGCCCGACGCCGCCGTAGCCGCCACCGTGTTGGACGACGTCACGAACGGATAGGTCCCATGATCGACGTCCAGCATCACCGCTTGCGCGCCTTCGAACAGGATGCGCTTGCCACCCCGCCGCAGTTCATCGAGCCGCTCCCACACCGGCTCCGCAAAGGGCAGGATCTGCGGCGCCAGCGCCAGCAAGCCTTGCATCAGGCTGTCCTTGCTGAACGGAGCGACGCCGAGGCCTTGCAGCAATGTATTATAGTGTAGCAGCAACTCATCCAGCTTGGCCGACAGCGTGGCTGGTTCAGCCAGGTCGGCGACGCGGATGGCACGACGTGCCACCTTGTCCTCATAAGCCGGCCCGATGCCGCGGCCCGTGGTGCCGATTTTGCGTTCGCCGCGCGCTTCCTCGCGCGCCTTGTCCAGCGCCGGGTGCAGCGGCAGGATCAGCACGGCATTATCTGCGACGCGTAGCGTCTCGGGGGTCACTGTCAGGCCCTGTGCACGCACACGCGCAATTTCGGCCAGCAGCGCCTCGGGATCGACAACCACGCCATTGCCAATGACGCCCAGCTTGCCGCGCACCAGCCCGGACGGCAGCAGCGACAGCTTATACGTCTGGTTACCGACGACGAGCGTATGCCCCGCGTTATGTCCGCCCTGGAACCGCACGACCACATCCGCTCGGCTGGCCAGCCAGTCCACCACCTTTCCCTTGCCCTCGTCGCCCCATTGGGCGCCGATCACGGCGACATTGGCCATTCTGTTCAGCCCTTACTGTGAAGAAGCGCGGCCTTACCGTCGCGCAGGATATGAGTGCAGCCCAGACGCTCGGCTTCCGCGGCATCGTCGGCAACCGCGGATAGGCCGGCGACTGTTGCGAAGCCCTGAGCGCGCAAGCCGACGGCGACAGTGCGACCGGTGCCCGATGGTATGAAAACCCGTGGGCGGGTCTGACGCGCCGGGGCAACACGCAGGATCGCGTCCGAATACAGCGTAAGCCCGGTGGCCGGCTCATTGTCGCCACAGACATAGCGCCCGCCACGGCCAAGCTCCTCATGCCGCCCGGGCGCAAATACGGTGACCGAGACACCAGTTTCATAGCGGAACCCGCGAAATTCCACTGGATCGACCGTCAGGCGCAGCGACGGTTCGGCGGCGCGGATCACAGCCACCGCCTCGGCTGCCCGCTGGGCAAGCGCACCAGCCAGGTTCGGCAGCCGTGCCTCAGCCAAGGCGGTCAGCGCACGCTCCGCCGGTCCGGCGGCCTCCAGCAAATTGGTCAGCACGGCGGCCAGTGTTCCGCCATGGCGGGCCACCGCGGCTGCGTCCTTGCGATCGAGGGCGCGGGACAACGCCACCCGGTCAGGGCCAGCAAAACCGGCCTCATCCAGCAAGGACGGCACCAGCATGGGCAGGGTCAGGTCGAAACTGACCCGCGTCAGGCCAACGGCGGCCAGCGCCTCGGCTGCCACCAGAACGGTCTCGGTATCCGCTTCCGCGCTGTCATGGCCGATCAGCTCGATCCCCGCCTGCGCCATCTGCCGGTCGGGCGCAAGCTGGCTGCCACGCACGCGCAGGCACTGCCCGGCATAGGAAAGGCGCAGCGGTCTGGATGCACCGGCCAGCCGCGTGGTGGCGATGCGTGCCACCTGCGGGGTGGTGTCAGCCCGCAGTCCCATCATGCGCTGGCTGTCCGGGTCCATCAGGCGAAACGTCTGCTCCGCCACCGCGGCGCCGGAGCCGGCGAGCAGGCTGTCCTCGAATTCCAGCAGAGGTGGCTTCACGCGTTGGTAGCCGTGCGCGGCAAAAACGGTCATCAGCGCTTCGACAGCAGAGGCTTCGGCCTCTGCGTCAGGCGGCAGAAGGTCACGCAGGCC
>DAICYU010000016.1 GCA_027311485.1 Acetobacteraceae bacterium | reverse complement strand
CCTCGTCACTCGATATCGGTTCTTCCGACGCATTCTCCGTCGGATCGTCAGGGGGGCTGGGCGCCAGGCCCAGCCCCGCCAACAGTCAGGGGAACAGTTTCAGAATGCTCTGCGGCGCCTGGTTGGCGATACTCAGAGCCGAGGTGCCCAGCTGCTGCTGGGTTTGCAAGGCAGTCAGCATAGCGGATTCGGCGGTCATGTTCGCATCCACCATGTTGCCGGCGCCGGTTGTGAACGTATTGGCCAGATTGTTGACGAAGGTCTGCTGCGACTCGACGTTTTTCTGCACCGAACCGAGAGCAGACGCCTGCGATTCGACCTGGGCCGAGTAGGCGTCGATTGTCGCGAGGGCGTTGTTGAGAGTGCCGGCGCCAGTCCCCGACGTCAGGGCGGCGCCGCCCGTCAGCGTGGTCATCAAAGCATTGAAGGCAGACACGACGGTGTTGCCCACAGTGCCGGCACTGCTCAGGTTGATCGTCGCGCCGGTTGCGATGTAGGTCGAGGTGCCCGAGCCGCCGGCCGGGTTGTAGTCGTTGGCGGTCGCCGCAATGAAGCTCACGCCGGCGGTGGTGTCGGAGTTCAGCAGGTTGACGCCGTTGAAGCTCGAGCTGCTGATGGTCGCCTGGATCTGGCTCATCAGCTGCTTGATGTTCTGGCCCGTTGCCGCCGTATTGGTCGCTGAGTCAGTCATCGAGACAGCCTGGGCGCGGATCTGGGACACCAGGCTGGTGATCTGCGTTGCGCCGGCCACCGCGGTGCCCAGCGTCGAGTCCGCATTACCAAGGTCGCTGCTGACCTGGTTCAAGCTGGCAACGTTCGCCTTCATCGTCGTGGCGACCGTCCAAACGGCGGCATTGTCTTTCGCAGTCTGGATCTTCAGACCCGTAGAGATCTGATTCTGCGTGTCGCTCAGTGCCTTTTGCGTAGCTTCAAGGCTCTGCAGCGCGACCATGGCGCCGGAGTTGGTAAGGATCGATGTCATGTGATGGCTCCCATTCAGGGTGTATTACGGGAGCGCCGTTCTGACGCCAGGTCATCAGGGCCGTTCAGGCTTCCGATGACGGGACAGTGTTTAGCAGACTATCAACTATTGGTAAATAGATATAATCACGCATTATCGCAGAAATTCACTTTGTGTGAAATCAAGCGGACGCATCCAGGTGCACCGCCTGCACGTGCCGCGACCGCCATGCGGATGGCCCATAAGTCCCAGAATCAGCCAGGGAACTGACCGCCGCCTTCAGCTTGGCCACAAACTCATCAAGCGTTCCCTTGACGGCTTCCAGCACCAGCGCGCTTTCGTTAGCCGCGACCAGCAGATTGCGCAGGGCCTCCTGCTCCTCCGGGCTGCCGGGACTTTGCGCATCCCGGGCGGCACACGCCTCCCTGAAAGCCTCGAACGCCCCCTGCTTGGCGACGGCAGCGCGCCTGAGTTGGCCCAGGGCGCCGCTTCTGGCCAGCATCGTTTCCTGGCGCAGCGTCTCGGTCAGGCGGATGGTAAGTTCCAGGAAGGTCATCGTTTGACTCCCCGGGCGCTTTGCCCTTGCCCTTGGGCAGCCCGCAGTTCCTTCTCGATTTCCCCGGAAAGCCCAGTGCCACCGCCTGCAACCGCGGCGTCGCCAAGCGCCTGGTCCATGAACACCTGCCAGGTTTTCTCGGCATTGCCCGTTGCGAACCGGCCCGCCGCGTGCGACGGCGGCCTGGCCGACCGGATCATCTCCGTCATGAACATCGCCTCGAAATGCTTTGCGGCCGCTCGCAGCTTCGCATCGCTCGCCTTTGGCGACACGTTTGCGATGGCGACTGGTCTGCCCCGGATGGCCATCGCTGGATCAGGCGTCTGAACTACTTTCATCACAGCTCCCTTAGCCGATCTGCGGCAGGCCGCACCCGTTTACCGTTTGTAACTATACGCCCGCAACGACATTTCGCAATCGAAGCCGCCCTTTAATGGGCCGGGATCGCTGCGAAAAGGACAAAGACCAACGAACCACAACCGCGTTGCGCAGAAACCAGGCGGATGCGTTTAAAAAAGAGATGTTTCGGATGTGGTTGACAACATTTCGCGACATCGCTACGTGAATCGCACGCCCTGATCGGGCTGCGCAGCGGCATCAGCCAGGAGGATTGGACGTGTCCGGCACAATGCTTTCCGAAATGCAGACCATGGGTCCGCAGTTGAGCCACATCGTTCCGATCCAGGGTCGCTCGGCCGATCTGGCGCGGTTTTCGATCGTGCGAATCACGCCGGAGCTCGCTCCCAGCCTGCTTGCAAAGAAGCGATCGGCCGGGAAGCGGAATGCCGCCGCGGTCAACACCTATGCGCAGGCTATGCGCAGCGGGGAATGGGTCCTGAACGGGATGCCGATCATCCTGTCACGCAACGACGTGCTCCTTGATGGTCTGCAAAGGCTGTATGCCTGCATCGATGCACAAACGCCGTTCGTCACAGTACTTGTGGAAAACGTGCCCGATGACACCCTCCACACCATCGACCAGCAGCGCCGCCGGTCATTCACCGGGGTTCTGGAAACCCGCGGCGTTCCACGCCCGGCCGCGGTCGCAGGCCTGCTCGCCAAGCTGATCCGCTATGAGGACGGAACCCTGACGCGCGGCACATCCACACCACCCTGGAGCCGGATGGAACGCGCGCTGGAAGCCAACCGCCTTGAGATCGAAACCGCCGTCAAATTCAGCTTCGACCACCCGGCCCGCCTGTTGGCGGAGTCCGTTCGGACACCGCTCAGCTTCATGGGCCTACAGGCCGATCGGACAGCGATCCGTCGATTCCTTGACGCCATCGCTCATCCGGAACGGTTTGAGGCGAATGAACCCGGGGTCATGATCCGGCGCCGCCTGATCGAAGGCCGATCCGACCGGGCGGTCCGGCCGCACGCCACCGCGTTGTTTGCCGTGTGCATCAAAGCGCTGAACGACACGATGACCGGCAAGCGCAGCGATGCCTATACATGGAGCATGCCCGGTCAGACCGCCCGGAATGCGGAGCCATTCCCGGAATTGGAAGGCTACGGCGGTCTGCGTGATGTCGTGAAATCAAGCGCCCGCAAGGAAACCGAAGCGCGGCTGGTGCACGAGGCCGAAGCCGCGCTGACGAATCCCAGCGTCTGTGCCATGACGATCGAGACGATTACGCCGGACCGCGCCGAGGAATACCTGGCGTTCAATCGGGGCAACCGGAACATCGTACAGTCCCATGTCGCTGCGATGGCCCGCGACATCACGAACGGGCAGTGGATGTTCAATGCCCAGCCAATCTGCTTCGCCCGTTCGGGCCGGCTGCTGAACGGACAGCATCGGCTGTCCGCAGTACTGGAAGCGGGACAGCCGATTGAAGTCGTGGTGATGCGCGGCCTGCCCGAGGAAGCATTTGAAACCTATGATAAACAGGCAAAAAAGGCCCCGGTCGTTGACGAAATGTTTGAGGAGTTCGGCGACAAGGCGCTGATCTCGGCCACCGCCGTGCTGCTGTGGCGGCGCGAACTGAAGCCGGCTGGCCAGCCCAATGCCCGCCCGACCGCATCGGAGGTTCGCGACGTCATTCAGGCGCATCCGGAGCTGATGCGGCTGCGCGGCTTTGCCCGAAAAATGGTCCGCTACGGACGGTCCTCGGCCATGGTCTATGCGGCCTATCGTGTTCTGCGCGATGACCCGACGTTGGGCGAGGTGTTCCTTGACCGCCTGGAGACAGCCGCCAACCTGCCCGCCGGGCATGTGATCCTTCGGCTGCGGGACCGGCTGATCGATTTGCGGAAAGCCGACCAGAACGCCCAGATTGACGAAATCCTCGGCGCCTGGGCCAAGTTTCGCAAGAATCCGCGCATCCCGCTGTAACCACGCGGCTACACGGCCTCAGCGGCACTCCGGATCTGCTGACGCTCCTCGGCAGCCGCATCCGCCCGGCGGCGCGAAGCGGCGGATGCAGCGCGGACAGACCCTTCCAGCGCAAGTTCGAGACGCTTCAGGCCAACGAATGCTTCATGCAGCGCACCGTGTGCTGCATCTTCCGAGCGGGCCAGGTCGGCACGCCGCTGTCGCAGGGTATTGCCGAACCGGGCGGCGTTTGAAGCCCAGGTGGTGAAGGTGGCGAGCGCGTCGAGGTCCTTGCCGGCGAAATGGCACTCGGCCGTCATGCCAGCCTCGTGGGCCTGCACGGCCGCCGCTGCCTCCACGTGCGCCTGACGGACCTGGGCCAGCGCCATCTGTCGCTCCTCGATCGTGCGGCGGGATATACGGATGAGGAGGTTGAGCCCGGACATATCATTCCTCAAAAATCCTGCGCTGCATTGCGCGGTGGCGGATTTTACTGATGGCGCAGCCGATTTCTACCCTATATTTTCGCAGTCTGATGTCCGGTCATTTCAGACCGGCATGCATCCCAAAAGGCACCTGGGCCGCGTGATGGATCGTTTCAGCTTTTTGAAATGGACGACCTGCCTGTCGGTTTTGGCCGCGGGTACGCTGATGGCAACGTCAACGCTTGGGTCGCATAATCAGGGGGTCGCGGGTCCCGGCAAGATCGACGTGGCACCGACGACCGTAGGCGAATCCGCTACGTCCCAACCCGTTACTTTCGCATCCAGTGCAGGAACCGCCTTCAGCATCGCCCCGGGCCTGCTGGTCACCGATGCTCATGTAACCCTGCAATGCACAACGGACCGCCGACCCATCCAGGTCGCCGGTTATCAGGGGCCCTGGCGGGTGATGCGTGAGGACAAGGACCTGGACCTGGTTCTGCTTCGCGGCCCGGACGATCCGCCGATCCCACCGGTCGCCCTCTCCGCCGCATCGCACATTCAGCGTGACACCGAGACACTGCTCCTCGGATATCCGGTCGATGCGGCAGCTTACGATGTCGCCCGTAGTGTGTTGGGCGCCGTGCAGCATGCCATCATCATTATCCACCAACCCGGCACTGGCCAGGCTGAAAGCTTCCGCGCCATGGATAGGACGGGGCATCTGATCGACCCAACCTGGCAGGACGGCGCAGCCTTCTTTGGTCAATCGCAGTCGCAGCGGATGCGTTGGGCCTTCGAGATCAGCGCCACTATCGGGCATGGCGCCAGCGGCGGCCCGGTGGTCGACCGTGCAGGCAATGTCATCGGGGTCATTGTGGCCGATGGGACCAATCAGGGCCTGATCTCGGCAACCACGATCAGCGATCTGGTTGATTTCCTGGGATCAGCCGGCATCGTGCCGCGGTTCGCGCCACCGCCAAATGAAGCGGACGTCGATTGGCACAAAGCGTTCCACCGCGCCGCGCCTTCAGTCGTCCGGATCGGCTGCTGAAGCCGACCCGACACCGCCCCCTTGGTCAGGCGCTTCCCTGGATCAGGCGCTTCTTACGCTGATCAGGAAGCCATCCACATCATGCCGCAACGTCTCGGCCTGCTTGGACAGTTCACCCGCACTGCCCAGAAGCTGGGACGCAGCCGCCCCCGTCTCGCTCGCCGCTCGGCTCACACCCTCGACATTCCTGGCGATCTCATTGGTGCCAGCCGCGGCTTGCCGCACGCTGTTGGCAATCTCCCGCGTCGCCGCCCCTTGCTCCTCAACCGCTGACGCCGTGGCGATGGCAATTTCGTTCATCTCGCGAATGATGCCCCCGATGCCGCGGATCGCCTCGGCCGCTTGGCCGGTGACAGCCTGAATGTCGTCAATCTGGGCCCGGATCTCACTTGTCGCCTTGGCCGTCTGGCTGGCGAGCGACTTGACCTCGCCCGCGACGACCGCAAAGCCCTTGCCGGCATCGCCTGCCCGCGCGGCCTCGATCGTCGCATTCAGTGCCAGCAGGTTGGTCTGACTTGCGATCGTCTGAATAAGCGCCACCACGTCACCAATCCGTTGTGCCGTCTTGGTCATCCCTTCAACGATCGTGTTGGTCCGGTCGGCCTCATGCACCGCCTGTCCGGCAATCTTCGACGACTGCTCCATCTGCCGGGCGATTTCCTGCACCGACGATGAAAGCTCCTCGGTGGAGCCGGCAACGACCTGCACGTTGACCGAGGCCTCCTCGACCGCCGCGGCAACCGCGGTCGCCCGGTCCGTCGCCTGCTGCGCCGCATCCGTGAGCGAGGCGGCCGCAATCTGCATTTCAGACGCCTGGCTGGAAACCGATTGGGCAACGCCCTTGATGCCAGCCTCGAACTGATCGGCAACCTGCAGCATGCCGGCCTTACGCGCCCTTTCGGTCTCTACCCTTTGACGTTCACTTTGTTCCCGCAGTTCATCCGCCTCAATCATACCGGCCTTGAATACGCTGACGGCCTCCGCCATCCGGCCGATTTCGTCTTTCCGGCCAAGTCCTGGAATGGCAATGGCCTTATTACCGCCGGCAAGGGCTTCCATCGCATTACAGGCCGCAACGATTGGTTTCGAAATGGCACGGCCGATCAGCCATGCCAGCACGATGCCAAGCATGATTCCACCGATCGACAAAGCCTGGATCGTACGGTTGGCACTGGTCATGCTCGCCATGGTCTCCCGAAGGTCGCTCTGCTGGTCGGCAACCGCATCGGCCTTAACCGCCTCCACCTCCGACTGAAGTTGGTTGGCGATCCCCACAATAGTTTTTGAGACCATTTCACTGATCTCGCTTTCAAGCGCCTGAGCGGAATGGAAGGTGTCGCGATATGCGAAAACCCCGGCCCGTAACCGGTTCAGCGCGTCAGCATAGTCCTGGTTCTGCAGGCCGGTCTGTTGTGCCGTTAGGGCAGCCAGAACGGCAGTGAACTGCTTGTCGGCGTCCGTGGCTACCTTGGTGTCGTTACTACCCAGCAGCTTGTTGACATCGACGCGGGCAACCAGGAACTGCTTGAATGCGACGTCCGTCGCTTGCAGCCGGTCCGCATCGCCGGACTTACGCGCCAGGCCCATCAAAGCCTCAAAATTGGAGGACCCGGCATTGCCAAGCAAACCCAGGCGCTCCGTCTCCAAGCCAACCAGTTCCCGCTTCCTTGAAACGATCTCCTCAAAGCCCACCGCGTAAGCCTCAAGATCGCGTGCAATCGCCTCGATGTGGCGATGCCGCTCCACATCGTTCGTATCCGCCAGACTTTGGCGCACAATCGCATCGAGCGCGGACCGTTCCTGGTTGGCAGAGTCGATATTGGCCGGCACACCGGTGAACGCATACTCCCTGACGAAGCGTCGCATGTTGACGAACGTACGATCGAGATCGCGGAACGTGTCTGCAGCTGCCACTTCATGAGCGTAGCGATTGAAGCCGTGCTGCGTGGCTCTGAACGTGAACCACGCCATCCCGGCTACAAGACCGAAGATTGCCAAGGTACATGCAAAGCCCAAGCCTATCTTGGTACTGACCTTGCAATCTTGGTATATCGAAAAGATCCCGCCGGTACTCGTATTCGTCTGCCTCATGGCGCACTCCCTCGATACAATGTCGTGGTACGGATATTATGGATTCGACGCCGCTGCCATTCGCCGGAACGATCGCGATAACCAAGAGGTCTCACCATCGCCGCCGGAAAGGCCCGCCGCTCATTGCGTGATCGGTTCAGGACATCAGGCGGCGGGCGACGCGGCGCTGCCGGGAAACGGCCTGGCCTGCCCAGTTCGACGCTTGGCGGTGTAGACGAACAGACATGGACGTCACTCTTGTGGCGGAACGGACTTTATAATGATCTGGTGCGAACGCTTCAGCAAGGATTTTTCATTCCTCTGGGTTTTGCCTTATTATTTTTGGTCTGAATTCGATTCTATTTGCCGGGTGTCGATGACTGGCACTGCCACCATCAACTGGTTGCCGCACCTGCCGCGCCACATCCGCCAATCTGGCACCGGATTCCCTGGTACGCCACGAACCAAACCCGCCCCGAGGCGCCCATCACCATCCCACGGGCAAAATCATGAATGTCAGGCACGGGAGAAGTTGTGGTTGACTTCTGATACCAATTTCTGGCTGTAAGTCGAAGTCCCACGACTGCATCGGCGAATGATTTCAGGAGACAGGGTATTTGTTACTGCACGTTGCATGTCGGCCGCTTTGCGTCATGCCGACCTGCGATGTCGCCGCTTTGCCCTGGACTGGCTGGCATCGCCGGCGCTGTCGCCCGGTTAATGATATCTGGTCGTAACATGATCCCTGCCCTTGCGCCATTTGACCCCGTCCATTCGGCAATAGCGGTGCCTGGCGACCGATTTCATCATGCACCCGATTGCACCGATCGATTCGCCGGCCACGAATGAGGGTGTCGTTGATCGCGGATAATCCAGCAGACCTGCCATCACACAGGGTCCGAGCGAATGTTCATTTCTAATGTCGCCCTATCCCTTGTGACGGATGGCACCCCCGGCCTCAGACGTATGTGCGACCGTCCAAGGCGTCGGTCGGGGCAGGAGGGCATGGGAATCCTGCTGCTGAACAATGAACTAACGGAGCCTGCCCGGATTGCAGTCGTGCTTGCCGAGGCGGGAAACGACGTCGTGCGATCGGACACCGTTGCACAGGCGCTGACTTTCCTCCGCACCCGTGCATTCGCTGCCATTGTTGTCGACATGCGACCGGACCTGGTGGGCTATGAGGCCGTTCGCATCTTGCGGACGGCAGGGATCTTGCTGCCGGTCCTGTTCATTTCCGCCCGCACGACACCGGATGCATACAGGCTGGCGCTCTCATCAGGCGCCAACACGGTCTCCGCGCTCCCGCTTGACCACGACGGTCTGCAGGTTCGCCTGGAGTCGCTGTTCGATCCCGGTTCGATCGACCAGGATTCGCGCACACACGCTTCGTTTCCGGTCGCTTCCCGCCAGCGAGCCAGCCGGTTCGGCTGACTCGCCGCCGTCGCGGCCGGGGGGCCGTTAGTTCATTGACGTCAGCGTCGTCGCCCCGACTGTCAGGCCATTCTTCAATTGCAAGCCCCATGTTCCGCCGGTTTGTTGCACAACACCGGTGACCTGGCTGTTCATGGCCAGGGACCCGGCCGACTGGGACTGACCACCGACAGCGTTGCCAACCAACGACAGGTCGTACTGACCGGCCGGAAGCGCGTTACCCTTGCTGTCCACGGCGTTGAAGGTGAAAGAGCCGGAAGCACCGCTGACCGGGATCGTGTTCACGACAGCCCCCGAAGCATCGGTGACCTGAACCTGCATGTTGGAAAGTGAGGTGGACGAGGCGGTGAAACTGATTGGTGCCGAGATGCTGCCGGAGGACGGCACGGTCACCGCGGTCGCGTTGGACGTCACGGTCTGATTGATCATGCCGGCATACTGCCCCAGGGCCATGCTCGACAGGGACTGGGACATGGTGTCGAGGGTGGTGTTGCTCTGCGTCAACTGTTCCACCGTCGAGAATTGCGCGAGCTGCGCAACGAATTGTGTTGGGTCAGTCGGATTGGTTGGATCCTGGTTCTTCAGCTGCGCCGTCAGCAGTGTCAGAAACTCATTCATCTGTGTGTTGTTTGCGTTCGATCCGACTTGCGTGGTCGGTGTAGTCCCCGCCAGGGCGCTCAGGGCTGAAGCTGCAGCCGTGGGGGAGGTCGCTATGGTGGACATAGGAGAAAATCCTTCTACGTTCTAGGCGGTGATATCGACCAGGCCGAGACCTGTGATGGCCGATGCGGCTTGGCTGCGAGCCGGGATTTGCTGGGTGGCTGTGGCGGCGAATCGGTTTGGCACGACGTTTCCACGCGGCGCGGGTTGGCCGGATTGCTGACCGAACCGCAGATCCAGGCCGCCACTGCCCAGGTCGATGCCAGCCTGGCTGAACTGCTGTTCCAGGCCTGCACGATCACGGCTGAACGCGTCGAACGTGTCGCGACGGTCGACTGTCATCTGCACGCCGACGCCGTCCGAGTGGAACGACAGATGAACTTCAACCCGTCCGAGCTCGATCGGGTGCAATTCGACACTGAGCGTGGTTTGCCCGTCACGCATGGCCCGGGCGAGCCGAGCAGCCAGCAGCGCCTGGGTTTGTTCTGCCGCCACTTGCGGCGGCAATGCCGGGGTACTGGCGTCGGCCGGCGCCGCGCCGGACGGGGCGGCGGTGGCCTGCATACCGGGCAGCATGGCTGGATTTGCCGAGAGGCCACCGGATCCGGCATCGATCCGGGAAGCGGTCGCCGCCGTCTTCGGCGGAAGCGTTCCGTTGGCTTGTGCGGACGGCATGACGGACTGCGCGGACGCCGCCGCGCTGGCGGCATTGGCTACAACTGGAAGTGGGTTCTGCGCCGGCACGATATCGGCAGGCGGCCCGGCGGCGTCGGTGGCGGACGCGTTCTGCCCGGATGCGGCGGCGTGACTGTCAGGCGGGGACGGGGCCACCACCTTCTGCACCTGGTCTGCGCTGACAGGAACCGAGACGCTGCCATCGCTGATGGTCAGGGCCGCATTTGGTGACGGCGGCGGAACACGGCCGGGTGCGGTTTTGCTGTTTGCGGGTGCGGCGCCCGCGACGGCCGCCTGGCCCGGCAGCGCGACAGCGCCCGATTGCACGACGGATATGGAAGCGGTCGCCGCAGCGGGCACCGGGGACGATGCAGCCGGCGCCGCGCCCCCCTGCCCTGTTAAAGACGCGCCTGTGGCTGCGACAGCGGATTGGCCCGCCAAGGACGCGTCAGCATGAGCAGTGGCCTGAGCAGCCACCGCGACCTGATCGGCTGAACGCACACCTGCAGTCGCGATCCGGGCCGCCGGAGGCGGGCCCATGGGCACCCCGGACGTTGCTGCCGTGGACGTCGCGGCCCCGGCCGATGGTGCCGCCGAAGGGGCGGCCGCCTGCGGGAACGATGCTTGAGCAACCGGTGAAGTCGACGGCGTTGCCCCTACTCCGCCGCTCTGGCTCGGCGATTGGACCGCTGTCGCTTGGACAGGTGTCGCTTGGATGGCGGACGTCTGGGGCGTGGCGGTCTGGGGCGCCGCGGTCCCGACGACCGTGGGCTGTGCTGGAACAAGGCCGGCACTTAATTGCCCAGCCACCATAATAGGTGTGACAGTATCAGACGCGTTGGTCGTCCCGGTCTGCGCAGGATGCTGCCGGCTGTCACCATGAGGACCGGAGGTGGCCAGGACCGGTTTGGCAGTCGAATGAGCGGCAGGCACAGCGGCGCCTGCACTATGGTCATCCGTCCGGACTGCAACGTTGCCCGTGGTGGATGACGTGTCATGCGGCGGTGGCTGGCCCTTGGACGAGGCGGCCTTCGCCTTTGCGGCCGAATCAGGTCCCGTTGTGGTCGCCGGGGCGTTGTTCGAAGGCGCAGCCTCTCTCCCCGGCCCCGTGTTCGGAGATGACGACTCTTGGTTTGCCGCCGATTTGGCCTGCGCCGACGCGCCCGGATGGCGTTCGGCGCCACGGTCAGGTTCGGAGCCGCCCGACTGGCCAGGCGCCGGGATCATCGCGTCGAATGCCTGGCTTGCCTCGGTCCGGCTGCTCCTGGCTGAGCGCATAAGGGCACTGGCAGCGGAAATCGACGATAAGGCGAGGTCTGCGGTCGCCATGCTACGACTCCCCTGGGCACGGTATCCGGTTGCCGGCTGATCGTCCCGGAGGTCGCTCCATCCTGTATCGCGAACAGCCCTGCTTCACGCAGGCCGATGCAAGGCTGTCATGAGAAGAGCGCGTCCACATCGTCCTGACCCACGGCACCCGCCCCGGCATTGCCGTGCAGCAGCATGTCGATGTCGGTCTGCATCAGGCCGGCATCGCTGGGGCCGTTCAGCAGGTGCGCATCGGCGCGGACATCCATCCGCGGCGCCGTTCCGGCTTCCTGACCCGGGGCGACCTGCCACAGCACCGTCAGCGCCATCACGCGTTTTTCGATGTAGGTGAGCGCCCCCACAACCTTGCGAATACGCTGTCCCGTGAGATCCTGAAATGAACAGGCCATGAAGATATCGAGTGACGCGGTCTCGATCACATCCAGATCGCGGAGTGCCTGGGGCGTCATGCCCGGCAGGCTGCGCATGCGCTGGGCAGCCTCCTGCGAACGTTCAGCGGCGACCATGATTTCCACCGCGGCCCGCTCGGTCGCGCCCACCACCGCGTCGAGTTCGTCGGAGGCGGAAACCAGATGCGAATGCGCGAAACCTGACGGCTGGAGCCCGGCAATCTCATTGCGGGTTTCCGATATCAGGCGACCGATCCCATCCAGCTCATCGCGTAGTACTCCAAGCTGCTTTTCGGCTGTGCTCACCGGCTCCAGCGCTGCAAGTCGGCCGACTTCCTTTTGCAGCTGCTCCGTGATTTTCTCGAGGCGGCTTGCCAGGTCGGCCGCCGACATACTCAATCCTGGATGGGACTCTTCAAATGTCGCCATTTCAGATCACCCCATCACTGCTGCGATCTTGGACTTCAGCGTGTCCGCAGTGAACGGCTTGACGATATAGTTGTTTACGCCCGCCTTTTTCGCCTCAATCACGTTTTCCGTCTTGCTCTCGGCCGTCACCATGATGAACGGCAGGTTGGCGGTGGCCCCATTGGCGCGGATCTTCTTCAGAAGTTCCAGGCCCGTGACAGGCTCCATATTCCAGTCGGAAATCACCAGATCCACCGTTGTTGACTGAATCTTCGCAAGGGCTTCTGCGCCAGACCCGGCCTCCTCAACATCGCTGATCCCGATCTGGCTCAGCAGGTTTCGCAGAATGCGGCGCATGGTCGGATAATCATCAACGACTAGGATTTTCACGAGTTTCTCCAAAGGGTACCAGTAGGGTCACCCAAGGGATTAGCATGGCTAAAATCACTTAGGGTAGCGAAATATTTTCGCAAAAGTTCAGGTTCCGGTTCCATACCCATTGGGAACATGGTATCCCCAATCCCTATCTGCTTTTCGCATATTAGGGATTGGGCGGGCTAAACACATGGATGAGCTTATGAAGGACTTCCTTGTGGAAACCGCCGAGGCGCTGGCCGCCTTGGATAACGACCTCGTTCTGCTGGAAGCAGCGCCCGGGGACAAAGGACTGATCAGCGGCATATTTCGCACGCTGCACACCGTCAAGGGAACCTCCGGATTTCTCGGACTGGCCAAACTGGGCCGCGTCGCCCATGCCGGAGAGAACGTTCTGGGCCGGCTTCGCGATGGCACCATGACCGCAACCCCGGACGTCATCAGCGCCATCCTGCACTGTGTTGACGCCATCAAGAGCATTGTCACCAGCATCGAAGCCAGCGGTGGTGAAGGGCAGCAAGAATATCTTGCGCTCCTGCAGGAGCTGGACACCCTCTACGAAACGCCTGCCAAGGCCCCAAATGCGGAACCCATGACACCGGCCGTTGTGCCGGTTTCGCAGAATCCCGAGACCGAGGCGAAGCCCGTCGCCGTTACCGCTCCGGTCGCGGCCGAGGCACCTGCCAAAGCCGAAGCGCCCGCCAGGGCGGACGTCGCGTCAGCAGCGGAACCGCCCCGTCAGCGGATCGAGCCGGCAGCAGCCGGCCAGACGATCCGGGTCGGCATCGACCTGTTGGAAACGCTGATGACCTCGGTATCGGAACTGGTGCTTACGCGGAATCAATTGCTGCAGGTTCTCCGCGGCGAAAAGGAAAGCGCGTTTGCCGCGCCGCTTCAGCACCTCTCCCTGATCACGTCGGAGCTGCAGGAAAGCGTGATGAAAACGCGCATGCAGCCAATCGGCAACATCTGGTCGACCCTGCCGCGCCTGATACGGGACCTTGCACGCGATCTCGGGAAGAAGATCAACCTTGAGATGGACGGCGCGGACACGGAACTGGACCGGCAGGTCCTTGAGCTGATCAAGGACCCCCTGACCCACATCATCCGTAACGCCGCCGACCACGGGCTTGAAGCCCCCGCGGATCGCCTGGCCACCGGCAAGGATGAAACCGGGCGCATCCGGCTGAATGCCTTCCACGAAGGCGGCCACATCATCGTTCAGATCAGCGATGATGGCCGCGGCCTGGACGTGGACCGGATACGTCGCAAAGCCATTCAGAACGGACTTGCGTCCGAAGCTGAAGTGGCAACAATGTCGGACGCACAGGTGTTCCGCTTCATTCTGCGGCCGGGGTTTTCCACCGCCGCCGCCGTAACCGCCGTTTCTGGGCGCGGCGTCGGCATGGATGTCGTGCGGGTCAATGTCGAGAAAATCGGCGGCACGCTCGATCTGAGCTCAACCCCGGGCCGCGGCGCCTGCTTCACAATGAAAATCCCGCTCACGCTGGCGATCGTTTCGGCGCTCATCGTAGGTTCCGGCGGCTCGCGCTTCGCCATTCCGCAAATCTCGGTGGTCGAGCTTGTGCAAAGCTCGAACTCCGGCGAGTCGCGTATCCAGCGGATTGGCGATACTGCTGTATTGCGGCTGCGGGAGCGGTTGCTGCCGCTGATCAGCTTGCGGCATCTGCTGCGGTTCGACTCGACGACAGACGCCAGGCCGGACCAGGTCGTAATCGTGATCCAGGCCGGTGCTCTGCGGTTTGGCCTGATCGTTGACCAAGTTTACGACACCGAAGAAATCGTCGTAAAGCCCGTTGCGCCGGTGCTGAAGGGCATCAACGTCTATTCCGGCAACACCATCCTGGGCGACGGCTCGGTTTGCATGATTATCGATCCTAACGGCGTTGCCCAGCATCTCGGGCAGGCGGCGCTCGCGGTCGATGAAGCGAATGCGGCCGGCCGGATCGACGACGTACAGAAATCAGCGACCGGACTGCAGCAGCTCCTGCTGGTTCGCGCCGGTCCCGGCATTCGGAAGGCGATCCCTCTCGATGAGATCGCCCGGCTTGAGGAAGTGGACGTCGGCCAGATCTGCCACAGCGGCGGCCAAATGATCGTCCAGTACCGTGACCGCCTGATGTCACTGGTACTTGCCAGTCCGGACCTGCTGCTGCGCAACACTGGCCCGCAGCCGGTCCTCGTCTTCAACGAACAGCCGGCGGACACTCGGAATGGTTCGCATCTCGATCGACGTCCCCGGCACATTGGCCTTGTCGTCGACCAGATACTCGACATCACCGAGAGTAAGGCCACGATCGAGATCGACTACGGACGTCCCGACATTCTCGGTTCGGCTATCGTAAACGGCGAAGCCACCGACATCATCAATGTCGGATACTATCTCAGCCGCCAGGAGACCGGCACGTTCGACCAGGGCATGTATGGCTCGAACCTGTTTGCCAAGACCGCAGAGAACCTGCCGTCCTCCGGCGCGGAATTTCACAACAGTGAATCGGCTATACCATGAACCAGACCCTCGACGTGGCGGCCATGGAGCCGACACTGGAGCTTGTGACCATGTCCCTTGGCGGGCATGCCTTCGGCGTCGCCGTCAGGCAGGTCCATGACATTCTGGGACCGCAACCCGTTGCGGCGGTGCCCTTGGCCTGCGAAGCGGTGGCAGGCTCCATAAACCTGCGGGGCCGCATTGTTACGGTTCTCGATCTGGCGGTCGTGCTTGGCATCGATCGCCAGACAGACACCAGCCGAGCGCTGAATGTCGTTGTTGCGGATGACAAGGAACTCTACGCGCTGATGGTGGACAATGTCGGCGACGTGCTGACCCTGCAGAACCGAGCCCTTGAGCCATTGCCGCCGACCTTTCCGGCCGGGTGGAAAGCGATCAGCAACGGGATTGTCAAGCTGGCGGACCAGCTTCTCCTGACCTTGGAGCCCGAACGGATCCTGGCCGCGATCAAGGCACAAACGAGTAAGCAGGCATGAGAACCGCCGTAATCGCCGACGACAGCGCGTTTGTCCGCAAAGCGGCCCGCGTGATCCTGGAGGCGTTGGGCTTTGACTGTCGCGAAGCGCGCAATGGCCGGGAGACGCTTGATATTTGCCATGAGGACATGCCGACCCTGCTCCTGCTCGACTGGGAAATGCCGGAATTGGACGGCATCGGCGTTGCCACGACGCTGCGCGCCGAACCAGGGCGTGGTCCGATCATCCTGTTTTGCAGCACGCATAACGACCTGGATCATATTCAACAGGCTTTGAGCGCCGGATCGGATGAATATGTCATGAAGCCATTTGATCGCACGATACTGGAAGACAAGTTGCGCAGCATTGGCCTCGTAAACTAATCGATGTCAGACGCCACGGTTGCGGGGCCGCCAACCATAAGCACGACGATCCGCGTGCTTCTCGCCGTTGCGGCGCCACGAACGCGCATGCATATGCGCCGGCTGCTGGCAGGCACGCCGGGCATAGACGTCGTGGGCCACGCCCAATCGGCTGCGCAGGTGATCGTTCTGCTGCAGCGCGGCGGCATAAACTTCGTCATTGCCGACGCGTCGGATGATCCCTTGCTCGCAACGGAAATATCGACGGCCGCGCGCGATTGTGGAAGTGGACTGATCGTGCTGGCGGAGGCGGATCGTCCTGCGCCGCCTGGCCTTGCTGCGCGGGCACAGATCATTCCGCGACCGGCGGACCTGGCCGGGGTTCTGCCGCAGTCACCGTTCCAGCGCGCTGTGCTGTCGGCTTTGTCTCAAAGGGCAACCGTTGGTGCCCACAGGCCCCCTGTCAATAATGCGGTCCGGCCGCGCAGGCTGCTTACCGGCGTGCCGGACGTGATTGCGATTGGCAGTTCGACCGGGGGACCACAGGCACTCCCTCTTGTGCTTGGTCCACTCCACACGCGCGTCCGGCAGCCCATTGTCGTTACACAGCACATGCCACCGGCGTTTACCCAATTGTTAGCAGAACATCTGCAGCGCAGCACTTCATTTCCCACAGTCCAGGCAAGTGATGGAATGCCGTTGATGCCCGGTCGCATCCACATTGCTCCCGGCGGGCGCCATCTTCTTTTTGCGCGCAAAGGGGACAGCATTGTCTGCGTTCTGGACGACGGACCGCCAGAGAATTTCTGCAAGCCGGCCGTCGATCCGATGCTGCGATCGATTGCCGAACTGTTTGGCGCCAAGGCCGTCGCCGTGATCCTCACCGGCATGGGGCATGACGGACTGGCCGGATGCCGGTCATTGGTTTCGGTCGGCGGAACGGTTCTGGCGCAGGATGAAGCGACGTCCGTCGTCTGGGGCATGCCGGGGGCGGTTGCACAGGCCGGGATTTGCGACGCCGTGCTGCCAGTCAATCACCTGGCCGAAAAAATTGTTGCCATTGCGGGAGGACGGCCATGAGTGGCGCAACAGAGGCGCTTCGATGTTTTGTCCGCAATCGTGCTGGCATCAACCTCGGCGCCGATAAGGATTACCTCGTCGTTTCGCGTTTGAAGCCGCAGTTGTCATCCTGGGACGTTACCAGTTTGGATGGCCTGGCCGAACGTCTCCGCGCGCAACCCAAAGGCGCACTCGCAGATCAGGTCATCGCGGCGCTGACGATCAATGAAACGTTGTGGTTCCGCGACAGCAAGCCGTTCGATCTGCTGCGAACCGTCATATTGCCGGAGCTTGTGACCCGCAAGGCGACCGACCGGTCGTTTGCGATCTGGTCGGCCGCCTGCTCGACCGGCCAGGAAGTCTATTCGATCGCAATGACCCTGCGCGAGGAGGAAGCCCAGCTACGCGGCCTGAGGGCGACCATTCTCGGCTCCGATATTTGCGAGCCCGTTCTGGCCCGCGCCCGCACCGGCATATACACGCAGTTCGAAGTGCAACGCGGGCTGCCGGTGCAGCGTCTGGTGCGCTATTTCGAAGATCTCGGTGGCGAATGGCGGGTTCGCCCCGAGCTGCGGAGCGGCATCGAATTCAGGGCCCTGAACCTGCTCGACCTGCCGTTGAACATCGGCCCGTTCGATATCGTGTTTTGCCGGAACGTGCTTATATACTTTGAACTGGACGTAAAACGGAACGTCCTGTCGGCTTTGGCGGCGCGCACCAAGCCGGGCGGCTACCTGATCCTGGGTGGGGCCGAAACCACCCTGGGGTTGACCACGGCGTTCAGCCCGGTCCCGGGCACGGCGGGAATCTACCGCAGAACGACTTAGGCGGCGGCAAGCGCCAGCGCTTGCCGGCAGCGGACGTCCGCCCACACCGGCGTCCGGACGCACCGCATCAAATCCAGACACATGACGCCGTCCAGGCGTGATAGCCGCACCTGACGCAACGCCTGGCGGCGAAAAAGGGTGGGCGCCCACTGGACCGGGCGCCGGCAACGCTGGAAGAATGCGCCGGCTCATAACGTCAGGAGGCAAACGATGCCCGACCGGATTCTGATATGGGGCGCCGGCGCCATCGGTGGCACGGCGGGCGCGTTCCTGAAGCACGCCGGGAATGATGTCACGTTCGTCGATCGCGAACCCGATCATGTCGCGGCAATCCGCGATCCGGCCCGCGGGTTGCGCATCAGCGGCCCAGTCGCGGACTTGCAGGTGGTTGCGTCCGCCTTCACGCCCGACACGCTGCGGGGGAGCTGGGATCATATCTACCTGGCGGTTAAGGCACAGGACACCGAGGCTGCCGCCCGCGCCCTGCTGCCGCATGTGTCCGACGGCGGCTACGTGGTTTCGCTGCAGAACGGGCTATGCGAGGGGCTTATCGCCTCGGTCGTCGGTGAACGCCGGGTGATGGGCGCCTTCATCAACTATGGGGCTGACTGGCACGGGCCGGGCGAAATCCTGTACGGCAACCGCGGCGCGGTCGTGCTGGGGGAGTTGGATGGAGCCATCACGCCGCGCCTGCAGGCGCTGCACGCAACGATCCGTGATGGGTTCGAACCGGACGCGATCATCACCGATTCCATCCAGTCCTATCTGTGGGGCAAGCTGGGCTACCTGACCCTGCTCTTTGCCCAGGCGTTGGGACAGCTTGGCATCGCGGATTGCCTGGAACGCCCGGAGTTGCTGCCGCTGTGGCGAGCACTGGCCGGAGAGGTTGGCGCGGTCGCAACCGCACTCGGCGTCAGTCAGCGGGGATTCAACGGGTTCGATCCGGCGGCATTCGCGCCCGGCGCAACGGAGCAGCAGGCCAGGCGGTCTGTCGCAGACATGGTCGCCTTCAACCGGCCCAATGCCAAGACCCATTCCGGCATCTGGCGCGACCTGGCCGTGCGCAAGCGGCGGACCGAGGTGGATATGCAGATCCGCCCGATCGCTGACATCGGCGCTCAACATGGCGTGGACTGCCCGAAGGTGCGCAAGCTGACCAGGATGATCCACGAAATCGAGGATGGCGTGCGGACAATGACGGACGACAACCTGCTTGAACTGATGCGGTGACACGCCCCGCCCCAACAGCGAGAGCCGAAAAGGCGTACCGACGATCCGGCCTGCGCGACCTGGGTGGCCGAGGCGCTGGGACGCCACCGCGTGGCGGCGCATCGGCTCACGCTGGAGGTGCTTGAATCGCAGCGGCTGGACGAACTGGCGCGCGATGCCGGCGTGCAAAGACTGATC